>JAYVRC010000070.1:0-2899 GCA_043776615.1 Sphingobacteriia bacterium | reverse complement strand
CAGCTGCTCTTTGAATCATGCTGGCAGTCCATCCTATTGCACTCACAGGGAAAGTGAGCATATTGATATAAATTACAAATTCCACTATCATACCCACTTTGCTTGGGTCTTGCATTGCTTGTAAACCGCCAACAAAAATGGTAGCAAGTGTACTAATTCCAATCATTAAAGCCATGCTAGGAAAATATAAAGCTTCCACTTTGGCTAATCCAATTGCATTTTTTTTATAAGCCTCACTGTTTTTTTCGAAGAACCCTAACATTGCTTTCTCTTGTACAAATGATTTAATTACTCTAATACCCGAATAAGATTCTTGAGCATTGGTAGTTAAATCGGATAAGTTACTTTGTATGATTTCACTTTTTTGATTGATGATGCTATTCACCCAATAAATAATAATGGCTAAAATTGGTAATGGTGCTAATACAATTAATGTTAGTTGAACATCTTTGCTCAACATATTGGTAATACAAAAACCAATTAATGTAATTAAATTGATAAGGTACATTATAGCGGGACCAGTGTACATCCTTACCCTGCTTACATCTTCCGACATTCGGTTCATTAAATCACCAGTGCTATGTGTTTTGTAAAAAGCAGTATCTAGTTGTTGATAGTGTTGATAAACTTCGTTTTTTTGATCAAATTCAATGTGCCTACTCATTACAATAATTGTTTGGCGCATAAAAAACATAAGTACTCCTCTAATAACAGCAATTAATAAAATGGTAAGGCTACAAATAGCAATTAACCAGCCAAAACTAAAATGATATTGATTAATTATTTGAATAAAACTATTTACAATTCCATCATGAGCATTATAAATACTAGTTGGCTTTGCTCCTGGTAATTTTTGTTGAACCAGGCTAATTACATAACCAGTTATTTGAGGGGCAAGTACGGCAAAATAGTTAGAGGCAATTACAAAAAACATTCCTATAAAAAAACGCTTACGGTATTTCCAGAAATAGTGATTAAGAGATGCTAAATGTTTCAAATGAAGAAATTAGATTGTAAATATAATTTTAAATGACTTCCAAATATTGGACGCTACCATTTTTTAATACTTTAAGCTTATGCAAATAAATTCGCTTCGCATTTTAATGAAGGGATTAGCTTCGCTGATCCTTTGTAGGGGTGGCATAAAGAATCAAAAGCCGGATCTTCGATCCATTTTTTTATTCATTCAAGCTTGTGCGAATAAATTCGCATCGCTTTCATACATAAAAAAACCCGCTATTGCGGGCTTTTAATTCTTTAGCGGAGAGCTAGGGATTCGAACCCCAGGACCTGTAACAGTCAACAGTTTTCAAGACTGCCGCAATCGACCACTCTGCCAGCTCTCCGGCGCAAAAATAAGGGTTGATTTTTTTTTAGCCAAAACTTATTTCAATTGGTTTAAACGGCAACTTTTATTACTACTTTTTTAATATTTCCACTTCCAATCATTGGAGCATGCACATCTTCGGGAAAATATATCCCAAATTGACCAGCATTTAGCTGAAAATACATGTCGGGTTGATCTTCGTAAAACAATACATCTTTTTCAGAGCTATATTCTCCCCTTGGAAAAGTACAAGTATTTCTGGGCTTCCATCCGATAGTTTCAACACCTTGTAAACAAATTTGAATATCAATATTTGAATTATGACATTCAAAGGCAGCTATTGATTCTTCTTTTGAAACTAAATCAGCATCAATAATAATTACCCTTATTTGTTCTCCATCAATTTGAATTTCTCCTGGTACTAACTTCAAAAGATCATTTGAGTTAATAAATTCAATGGCTTTAATAAATGCTGGATGAAGACTTTTGTATTTAGCAATATTGCTTAAATCATCAATTAACATAAACGAACTTATTTAATAGGTTGCCCTTTTTCTAATAAAGCAATATTATCTGCAATTAATTTCTTTGAAGCAACATCTGGAGCTTGAGACAAAGCTAATTTCGCATGTTCTAAGGCTTTTGCATTATTCCCCATTGCAGCATATCCTCTCATCATTCCACCATTGGTTGGCCATACTCCTTTGAATTTAATATAATTTTTTTCGAATATAGCCATTGCTTCATTTTTTTTACCTGTTGCTAGTAATCTTCTTCCGTATTGATGTAATTCATTAACAGAAGCATTATCTAAAGCAGCTGCTTGAATCGATTTAGCTTCCTCTTTCTTGCCTAATTTTTCTAATAATCCAGATTTAATAGATAATGCATTGAAACTGTTTATCCCACCAAGTGATGGCATAGTGGCTGAATTGATCCAATTGAATGCTTGTTCATAATTTATATCATTATCCAAACACCATTTTGCGCCAGCTTCTAAACTTGACGGATCAAATCCAATAGCTCCACTCAATTGTGCTTGAATATCTGCAAGCACAGTTTTTTTAAGATCTATACCAATAGTAAAAGGTATTCTCCAATTCTCCCATTCTAATGCTAATTCAACTGTTTGAGCAGTTTGTTTAGAAAACTGGTAACTCAATAATTCTTTGGATGGATGTTGATTTTTTTCTTGTTTAGTTATAACCCTTAATACGTCTAAATTTTTATCATAAAAATAAGCGCCCCATTCTTTGGTATTCTTATTAAAAATTAATTCAACGGAGTCTTGATATACTGCCATAAAAAATGCATACTGGCCAGCAGCTAAATTCTTGCCATTCACAGTCACGTCAGTACTAAAGCCAATGGTTGTGCACTCATCAGCGCCAGCCCTCCATGGAGATGCTACATCAGAGCCAAAACCCAATACTGTAAATCCATAAGGTACTATTGATGTAACCCAAATTTTTCCTTCTCTTCCTTTTACACCCGGTGCGTTATACTGAACAGTAATCGTTGTAGCTCCTAGCTTTCGAGCAACAATCGAAGTTAAATTGGTTGAGCTTGGAA
>JAYVRC010000069.1:0-2901 GCA_043776615.1 Sphingobacteriia bacterium | reverse complement strand
AGTGTTCAAAACGAAGACTGGACTTCTTTGCAAGCAGCTGTTCATAAAATGATTCCTTCATTTTCTATTATGGGAATTAGTAACGATATAGAATTACTTGCAAAAAAAGTGAATGAATATGCTGCTTCATCGACGAATATAGCCGAAATCGTTTCAATGATCAAGAAAATTGAAGCAGTATGCTTAAATTCATGTGTAGAGCTAGAACAAGAATTGAATAATATAAAACTGATGAAATCATGATAAATAGCAATAAAAAACTCATATTCCTTGTTGATGATGATGCCGTTCATTTAAGACTTTTGGAAATTGAATTCTTGCAACAATCAGACTATACTATTAAAACTTTTAAAAGTGGAGAATTGTGTATTGCTTCACTTGATAAGCAGCCTGATATTATTGTATTGGATTACATGCTTGATGGAATTGAAAAAGATGCAATGAATGGTATTCAAGTTTTGGATATAATTAAACAAACCAATGCTAATATTCCAGTAGTTATGTTATCTTCTCAAGATAAAATTGAGGTAGCCATCAATTGTATGCATCATAAGGCATTTGATTATGTTGTAAAAAGTGAGACTGCTTATATGAAGCTAACAGCTATTTTTAGTCACATTTTTAATGTTCAACAACTTGAAAGTAATCTTAACTGGTACAAATCAAAAATGTGATTTTTGCAACTTTTTTAGATTATCATGTAATAGTTAAACAATTATTCTGATAGACCTTTAATTGTGAAATAATTCACAATTAAACTATTTATCATGAAAAAAATTACAATTTACTTATCCGTACTAATTTTAATTCTTGGTGCTTTTCCAACTCAAACAGAAGCGAAGCTTTTTAAAAAAGATGCTGTTAAAAAGGAATCTACAATTGAGTCTGCAAAGCTTAATTCAATGATCGAAAGGCTTAACGCTATTAAAGACATGGATAAGTCTGCTATGAGCGCTAGCGAAAAGAAGGCACTTAGAATGGAAGTTAGAGGTATGCGAAGCGAAATAAGAGCAAACAATAGTGGTGTTTATCTTTCAATTGGAGCAATCCTTATAGTTGTACTTTTATTAATAATCTTATTATAAATAAAAGTAGTACTAATCAATTTTAATGCACAATTTAGTTACTGATGAGAGTTATTTTTTCTAACATAGAAATACAATGTGAAAAACTTACTTCATATTTAATGGGAGTGTTAGGTAATTACATTACTTTTTTGGCAGCAATTGCTGTTGTACTATTTTGGCTTACTCAATCTCAATTTTTTGTTCAATCATTACATGATAAAATCGAAAATATTATTCTTGCTGTTTCATTTCTTACATTATTTACCATTCAAAAAGAGTTTAAACGATTTTCAAGTTCATTGCATATTAAATTGAATGAACTTATATCTTCAAGTGAAAGAGCAAATAATGAAATGATGATCGTGGAGGAAAAAACTGAGTCGGAATTATTGTTGTTAACTAAAATATATGCTGAAACTGCTGAAAATGTTTACAGTAAAATTGATGAAAAACTATAACTTTAAAAATATTTAATTCATTATTTAATTTACTTTATGGGAAATTTATTATACGTTGTTGCAGTAATTCTAGTGATTGCTTGGGCAATTGGTTTTGTAGGGTATGGTACTGGTGGTTTAATTCACGTACTATTGGTTATTGCTATAATAGTTATTTTGTTAAGAGTTATTCAGGGTAGAAGGCCATTTTAATATTTATTTTCTTTTTAAAATCATCAGCATTCATCATTCATTTGATGGATGCTTTTTTATTGGTATGTGAATTATGTAACAATCAAATTCAAAAATGTAACTTATTTACTTTTCAATGGATCAAATTTGTATTATTAATTAATGCCTAATTACAGGTTATATTAAAAATTATTTATGAAAAAATATTTACAACATTTAACTTGTCTTTTTTCAGCTGCATTTATTTGTGTATCTGGAATTTTTGCACAAGAAATTACTACTCCATCAACAATTCAGGTAAATCCTCCATTATTCAAAGGTACTGATGGTTACAGAACATGGTCTTTTGGAATTAGTGCAGGTGCTATGGCTCCGTTTGCTGCTTTTGGTGGAAGAAACGATTTTTCGAATTGGCAAACTTCTTTGGGATATGGGGCTTACTTAAAGAAACAAATTTCTCATGTATTTGGTATTCAACTAGATGCTCAAAGAGGAACATTGAAAGCAAATAATGATAGACTTTGGAATGGTGCACCTCCTCCAGGACCATATGCCTCATTTAAAACAGATCTTCATTATGTGCTGAGTTTAAGTGCTGTAGCTACATTGGGTAATATTAATTGGTCACAATTACATACATCAATTCAGCCATATATTTCAATTGGGGCTGGAGTATTAAATTACAATACTACATTGCTTACTAAAACTGGTACAAGTGTTAATTTTAAACCTATTGAAAGTGTTTCTACTTTTTATGTTCCAGTTGGATTAGGTATAAAAGCAAATTTATCTCCGAGTGTAAATCTTGATTTAGGTTATACAATGGGTTATGCAGATGGAGATAATTTAGATGGTTATTTTAAAGATCCTTATATTAACGATAAATTTTCTTATGCTCATGCTGGTCTAGAGTTTTCATTGGGTAATCCAAAAAAACCTCAATTGGCTCGTCATAATCCTCCAGCACAATTGGCAAGTGATATGACAAATGCAAATAATGCATTAAAAGCTGAATTAGCCGCTAGTGAGGCTAGAAACAAACAAAGAATTGATGAGTTAAACCGTTTAAAAATGGATACCGATGGTGATGGTGTAAGTGATTATTTCGACAAGTGTCCAAACACACCTACTGGAATTAAAGTAGACGGTGGTGGTTGCCCATTACCTGTTCCTCCAATGCCAACAAGGGATACAGTAATTAAAAT
>JAYVRC010000068.1:0-2908 GCA_043776615.1 Sphingobacteriia bacterium | reverse complement strand
TGGTATTCCGCATTATGCTGATAAAGCAATGGAGTATGGAGTAGATTTTGTAGGGTTTAGTACACAAGCTGCATTTTTGGATTATGATGGTGATGGGGACCTTGATATGTTTCTGTTAAATCATTCTGTTAATCACGACGGAAATTATGCCCCTAGAAGCTATTTTGAAAACACTTTTGATTCAATGGCTGGGCAAAAATTGTATCGAAATGATGGGGTATATTTTACAGAAGTTACCAAAATCGCTGGTATCAATGGTAGCAAAATTGGTTATGGATTAGGTGTGGCTGTTGCCGACATTGATTTAGACGGTTGGCCTGATATATACGTAGGAAACGACTTTCACGAAAATGATTATTTGTACATTAATCAGCATAATGGAACATTTACAGAGGAAAATACCCAGCGGTTAATGCATACAAGTCAGTTCAGTATGGGAGTTGATATTGCCGATATTAATAATGATGCCTATCCCGAAATTATATCAATGGATATGTTGCCTTATGAGCCTTATATGTTGAGGCGTTCATTGTCGGAAGATGACTATAATATTTTTCAAAATAAAATTAACTATGGATACACTTATCAGTATTCTAGAAATAATTTGCAGTACAATAGAAAGAATGGAAAATTTAGTGAAATAGGTCAGTATGCAGGAATTCATGCAACCGATTGGAGCTGGGCTTCCTTGTGGATGGATTTTAATAATGATGGAAACAAAGATTTATTCATTTCTAATGGAATTCCAAAGCGCATGAATGATATTGATTATATCAATTTTGTTTCCGGAGATGAGTTACAGCAAAAATTAAAATCAAATAGTTTGCAAGACAAAGATCTTTCGTTGTTGAGTAAATTCCCTGAAATTAAAATACCCAATCAGTTTTTTTTAAATGAAGGGAATCTAAAGTTTAAAAATTTAACTGATAGCATACTAGATAATCCAGTTACTTTTTCTAATGGAGCTGTATATGCTGATTTAGATAATGATGGTGATTTAGATATTATTGTTAATAATATCAATGATCCGGTAATTGTTTATGAAAACAATACTAATTCTACTAAACCTACAACTAATTTCTCTTCAATTAAATTAATTGGGCCAAAATTAAATAGAAATGCAATTGGCGCAAAAATATGGTTATTCGAAAAAGAGAAAGTTAGCACTTATGAAATGCAATCGGTGCATGGTTTTCAATCGAGTATGCTAGCTCCTTTACATATCGGATTAACTAATATTAAACCAGATTCAGTAATATTGATCTGGCCAGATAATGGGTTTCAAAAAATAGATTTAGCAGCTGGTAAGCAACAATCACTCACTTATAAAGCTGGGCTACCTAAATTTAGTTATATAGGTTTCGCACAAAAACAAAGCAATACTTCGGTTGCCCAATTAATTGATATTACTAAGGAAAGTGGTTTGCAATATAAGCACCAAGAAAATTTATTTAATGAGTTTGATAGAGAATCGTTAATGCCACATATGGTTTCTACAGAAGGGCCAGCATTGGCTGTGGCAGATATTAATCACGATGGGTTAGATGATATCTTTATTGGAGCAGCTAAAACATTTCATAATGGCGTTTTCATCCAGAATCAATCTGGAAAATTTACTCAACTTAAACAACCTGCTTTATTATTAGATTCGATGTGGGAAAATGTAGATGCAATATGGGTTGATGTAAATAATGATACCCATTTAGATTTAGTAATTGCTAGTGGTGGCAATGAATATTATGGTGAAGATGCTCATTTAAAACCACTATTGTACATCAATGATGGGAAAGGGAATCTATCAAAAAAAGAGGATGCCTTTAAATCTATTTATACTACTCAAAGCAAAATAATTGCTAATGATTTTAATGGAGATGGTTTCGTTGATCTGTTTATAGCTGGTAGAGCTATTCCTTGGCAATATGGTAAAGCCCCAAGATCTTACTTATTACAAAATGATGGGAGAGGTAATTTTGTTGATGTTACTGCATTAATAGCTAAAGATTTGCTTGAACCAGGAATGGTAACTGATGCTAAATGGATTGATATTAATGGAGATCATCAAAAAGACCTGTTATTGTGTTATGAATGGGGTATTGTTGAAGCGTTTTTAAAATATGGCAACACATTCACTAAAAAAATATTAACCAATAAAAAAGGCTGGTGGCAATTTATGCTACCAGTAGATGTAGATGATGACGGTGATTTAGATATAGTACTTGGTAATTATGGTTTAAATAGCCGACTGAAAGCTTCGCCAGAACAGCCAGTTTCATTGTATGTAAATGATTTTGATGACAATGGCAGTATAGAACAAGTAATGACTTATTATGTTGGGAACAAGGAAATTCCATTCGCCAGTAAAATTCAGTTGGAGAAAAGAATGCCATATCTCAAAAAGAAGTTCCTCTATGCAGCTGACTTTGCAAAGGCCGATATAGTTGAGTTATTTGGGCAAAAAAAGCTGAATCAGTCCCTAAAATTGCAAGTAGATTGTTTCGAAAATTTAGTATTAATCAACGATGGGAAAATGAATTTTACTTCAAGGCCATTGCCATTTGAAGCTCAGTTAAGTTCATTTAGAACTGCAACAATATTACAATCGAATAAAATACAATTGCCTAATTTGTTTATTGCTGGAAATTTTTATGCCAATAATATCGAATTAGGTAGACAGGATGCCGACTTTGGATTACTCCTCAAAAATAAAGGAAGGGATAACTTTAAAACATCATTAATTAATGGTAAACCAATTTCGGGACAAATAAGAAATATACAATCAATTCATATTAAAAATAAAAATGCATATTTACTCGCAAAAAACAATGATTCCGTTCAGCTTATTACTATTCAATAATTATTTAAAAATAGGGTAGTTAATTGTAGTTATCCATTTGGTGCTGTCTTTTTC
>JAYVRC010000067.1:0-2910 GCA_043776615.1 Sphingobacteriia bacterium | reverse complement strand
GTCAATTATAAAAAGTGTAATATTTATTTTCTAAATCTGCTTATTATCCAGAAAATCAATGCTACTACAACAATTATAATAATGAACATTGACCACATTCCCGCTTTAAAAATATCACCAATAACCTGGCAACTGCTCATAAAAGTGATAATAAGAACTAACATTGTTATTAAAGCACCATAATTCTTTTTCATACTATTATTTTTTTGTTTTTGAAATGGAGTGCGGCGAATTTATTTTGCTTACCGAGTTACGTTTTGCTTCATCAAGTGAATGTGTTTCATAAACATCACTATTCTTTTGAGATTGCTCTGAAAGATGTGTATAAAACTTTTTAATTGTTTCCAACTCCTCATCCGTTAAATCTTCAATTGCTATAAGCCGGTTGCTGGCATCACTATTAGCAGCTATTAATTCGTTTAGTTTCAGTTGTATTGCAACAGTATCCTTATTTTGAGAATGTTGAATTACAAATACCATCAAAAAAGTAATAATGGTTGTGCCTGTATTAATTACAAGCTGCCACGTATCTGAAAAATGGAAGATAGGACCTGTAATACCCCAAATTAAAATAATAAACATTGCTGTAATAAAAGCGCCTGGCTTACCAGTTGCCTTAGTTACTACATTTGAAAATCTATTAAATATGGATGATGGTTTTTTCTTTTTATTCATGATTTTCTGTCTTCATATTTCCAATGTAATATTAGTAATAATATATTTAAAGTAAAAGAAATACCATTGATTATAATGATTGGTAAATCATTCCTTAAAATGCCGTAATATATCCATCCGGAAATTCCTGTTAATAATACCAGTATCATTACCAGAAAAATATTCTCTGCTTTTTTTCTTTAAACGTTTTAATTATCTGGGGTAACATATCAATAGAAGTAAAAGCACCTGCTTTTATACCAATCCAATGTTCATAATCCCTACCATAAAAAACTAAAAAAAGTCAGCATTTATACTTGCTGACTTTTTATCACTGAAATTTTCATTGTCGAATATAGAGGAACAGTGGCTGCGGCTTATTATTATATTTTACAAAACCCCCTGCATTTTTCGATGATTTTTTTATTGTTAATTCAGGCTCTTTTGTTTTACTTTCCACCGTTGAACTATTATTGAATGCAACAATAAAAAACAACCAAAAACACGGTAAATAAAGTTCTTTATTAAAAGCTTTAAACTTCATAAAAAATATTTTTTATTCAGCTGCTGCTTCAACATTTATATTGTTCTCAGCTAAATTTGTCAGCAATTCATCAGCAGCTTTTTCTTCATTCAAAGTTTCCACCATTAAAGCAGCAATATTGTTTTTGCCAATCGTTTTTGCAAGCTGAGCCAAACTTCCATAAGTAGCAATTTCATAATGTTCAACTTTTTGTGCTGCCATTATTAATCCTACATCTCGGGTAAGTGAACCCTTTTCTGTATCCTCAATAATACCATCACCTTCTTTAGTTAATCCAGCCATTGCCTCGCATTTTTTTGCCTGGGCTTTTTTACCCATCATCTCAAAGGCCTGTTCTAATCTACCTATTTGTCCATGTGTTTCTACAAGATGATTTGCGAAAGTAGTTTTTAAATTTTTGCTTGTTGCAGCTTTTTCCATCTTAGGCAAAGCTTTCGTTAAATGTTTTTCTGCCCAATAAATATCTTTTAATTCATCAAGAAATAATTCCTCCAACAATGAAGATTCATCCTTATGTGATGAATTAGAAGATTTTTTTTCTAAAAATTTTCCCTCAGCGTTTTTGGTTGCGGCAGCTTTTTTTTTGCCGGAGCCATTTTGAATTTTACTTGTTGCCATGATGAAAATTTATTATGGTTAGAATTTGATTGGTTAAAGATTATGCCAAATTTTATTGTACAATTACGCTAAAGAAATGTAGAATAAAATTCACTGCAACAAAAAATAATTTTTGCTTCCTCATTATGGGAAAAAAAATACTCATAAGCATCCTATATTTCTTTATAGTAATACTAACTTCGTGTAACTTATAAGGGGCTTATGTATTCCATTTTTGCCATATTTTGTTTAAGTATTAAAACTTGGCAAAATATTTAATACTAAATATCTGAATAAATTATTATTTTTTAATTTTAAAAACATAAATTATGGGCTCTGGAAAAGTATTAGCAAGCGTATTAGCAGGTGCTGCTGCAGGCGCTATTTTAGGAATTTTATTTGCACCTGATAAAGGTACTGAAACAAGAAGAAAAATATCAGAAAGGGGCGCTGACTTAGCTGATTCAGTAAAAGGAAAGGTTAGTGAATACAGTGATGCTATTAGTGAAAAATATGATTCAGTAAGAGAAAAAATTACAGGTTTAGCATCTGAAGGAAGGGATATGTTAAGCAATGCTAGGAGTAAAGTAGCTGATAAAGCGGGTGCAGGTGGCTCTTCTATGAATGCGGATATAAGAAATTCTTAGAATTTATTTTATCTTGATTCTTTTATCCCGGAAAATATTTTCCGGTGATATTGTAAAGTATTAACATGGAAAATCAATCAAGTTCAGTAGAAACTTTATTAGATAGGTTTAAGAGCTATGCGGAAACACGAATAGAGTTACTTAAGCTCAAAGCTGTTGATAAATCAACATCCTTTTTATCATTGATGATATCAATGATTGTTTTAGGATCTGTTGCAATGATTTGTTTTACTTTATTAAACATTGGTATTGCACTGTGGCTGGGCGATTTATTGGGCAAATCGTATTATGGATTTTTTATTGTTACCTTATTTTATATTATCACCGGAATTATTATTTATTTTTTTAAAGATAAATGGCTTAAAGCGCCCGTATCTAACTTAATGATTAAAAATTTGCTGGATTAAACGCTTTAAATATTTGCAATGAAAAAAATACACAAAGCGGAGGAATTAAAAGAAGCAATAA
>JAYVRC010000066.1:0-2912 GCA_043776615.1 Sphingobacteriia bacterium | reverse complement strand
TTTTCGTGGTTTTCGCATTGCAAAACAATTAGTTGATTGGTATAAGGTTGATAAGCAAGAATGCCCCATCCGTTTCCATCAACATTTTTAGCTGTTTGTGCAATTAGTATTTTTAATCGTTCGTAACTCCCGAAGCTTTTTTCTATTCTTTTTAATAAATCTCCAGATGGAGTTATTTTTGTGTTTGTAAGATTAGTCCAAAAAATTGAATGAAGAATATGTGAAGATGAATGATGCGCTAATTTTTTTGTCCAGTAATCAACAGTTTCTAAATTATTTTCATCTAGCGCTTTCTTGATCATTAAATTATCTTTATTAGCTGCTTTTACTGCACCACCATGATGAAAGGTGTAATGCAAATGAAGCGTTTCAGCATCCATATATGGCTCTAAATAATTTTCATTATACGGAAGCGGTTGCAATGAAAAATTTCCATTTTCATCAACAAGATGATCTATTTCATTAGAGACTAAGTTTTGAGCAAAGCCACTTAATGGAGCAATTACTGCACTTGAACCTACAAGTAAACCAGATTTTAAAAATGACTTTCTGTTCATACAATCAAGTTATTTCAGCGAAGCCAAATCAATTACAAAACGATAGCGAACATCGCTTTTTATTATTCTTTCATAAGCTTCGTTAATATAATCCATTTTTATTACTTCTACATCTGAAACAATATTGTGCTCGGCGCAAAAATCAAGCATTTCTTGCGTTTCTTTAATACCGCCAATCAACGATCCTATGATACTTCTTCTTTGCATGATTAATGGAAATGCATGTATTTGAACGGGGTTTGGAGGAACACCAACTACAATCATTGTTCCATTAGTTCTTAATAAATTTAAATAAGTAATATAATCGTGTTGTGCAGAAACGGTATTTAAAATCACATCAAAATGATTTTGCAAACTTGCCATAGTAACTGCATCTGATGTAAGCGCAAAATGGTGAGCGCCTAATCTTTCCGCATCGGCTTTTTTAGAAGGAGAAGAACTGAGCATGGTTACTTCTGCACCAAATGCTACAGCAAACTTAACTGCCATATGGCCTAATCCACCCAATCCTAAAACAGCCACTTTATCACCTTTTTTTACACCCACATGTTTAAGAGGAGAGTAGGTGGTAATTCCAGCACATAACAAAGGGGCAACACCTTCTAGCGGTAATTTATCTGAAATTTGTAAAGTGTATTTTTCATCAACTACAATTTGAGTAGAATAGCCTCCATAAGTAGGACTGCCATCTTTTTCAACACCATTGTAAGTGCCAATCATTCCAGTATCACAATATTGTTCAATACCATCTTTACAATTTTGACATTCTCTACAAGAGTCTACAAAACAGCCAACACCAGCTAAGTCGCCCACTTTAAAATGCTTCACATGATCACCAACTTTTGTTACCCTACCAACAATTTCGTGACCGGGTACCATTGGAAAAATAGAATTGCCCCACTCACCTCTTGCTTGGTGAATATCGGAGTGACAAACTCCACAATACAATATTTCTATTTGAACATCGTGTGCTCCAGGTTCTCTTCTATCAAAATTAAATGGAGCTAATGGTGTAGTTGCTGATTGAACAGCGTAGGATTTAGTATTAGACATGATGTAAATTACTTATTTTAGTTGTACAAATTTGTATTGATGAACAATAAATTAATAATAATGTTCGTGGCACTTTTATTTGCTCGACCAATTTTATCTCAAACGATAACTACTTATTATGATCAACAATGGAAACCATGTAAACAAACGGGAGCCACTTATTATTCAATTAATAAATGGGAAGATAGTATTTGGCACAGAGAAGACCTTTACCTAAATACCAACTCTTTACAAATGATTGGATATTTTAAAGATTCTGCTAATAAAATAAAACATGGAACATATAAAGAATATTACCACAATGGTATTCCTAGGTTAGTAGCTGAGTACAAAAATGGGTTAGCCGAGGGCCTATATTTATCTTTTTACCCAAATGGAATGTTACAAGATTCAATTTATTTTAAAAACGACATTCCAGTAGGAGTTGGAGGTAGCTGGTATGCAAATGGTAATCCTAAATCGGAAATGCAAATGGATTCTTTGGGAAACGGATCAGGCTTAGCTATAGGCTATTTTCTTGATGGCACAATTTCGTTCAAAGGTAAATTGGGTAATGGCTTGCAAAAAAAGGGGAACTGGTTTTATTATCATTCAAATGGAAAAAGAGCATCGGTGTTTCAATATTCAAAAGAAGAAGCAGAAATAGACAGTTTAAATCCTCAAATAAAAAAGGATGAATTCGAATCAATATTTTTTGATTCAACTATTAACTATACTAATGTTATTTATTATGATTCTTCTGGAGTACAATCTGTTACTCCTGATTATACTAATTCCCCTGCAGAGTTTGTAAACGGAATTAAAGGTTGGACTAAGTATTTAGAAAGCAAGTTGGCTTCGGTGGCAGAATATGCAGCAAGAAATTATAAGGGTGTTGCAGTTTATTCAATAAGTTTTGCTGTTCAGACAAATGGAAAAGTTGAAGACGTAATTTTAGATAATAAAATAGACCCTAAGCTAGATAAATATATTAGCGATGTTTTATTATTCTCGCCTAAATGGAAGCCAGCAACGCATAATAATAGAATTATTCCTTATCAACATATTCAATCAATTTCATTGGTGTTGAATCCAAACTAAATCATTCTACATACTTGGGTTCATTTCATTTAAGCATATTAATGCTGCACAATTTTTGGTTGATCATACTTTATAAAATTGGGAACCCGCCGAAAGTATATCTACTCCAATCAAATAGGGTAATCTACTTTTCTAGCATCCTCATCGATTCTCCTTAAAAAAAAGTTAAGAACTAATTAATTTCATTATATCTATAAATGTATTTAGCACCCACTAAGTAAT
>JAYVRC010000065.1:0-2919 GCA_043776615.1 Sphingobacteriia bacterium | reverse complement strand
ATATTATTTGTCCAGATAACGGCTTAATCACCATGATTGCAGGCGAAAAGCCAGCTGATATTATTAAAGTACCTATTTCAAAAAAATCAGATTTACTTACTATTACAAGTGATTTGGCAGCTGCAGTTTTAAAATTAGATGAATATCAAAAACTTTCTGCTTTAGGTGCTATTGCCAATGAAATTGTAGAAAAATATCCACTAAGACCCACTGCTGGTCCTGATTGGATTGAAGGACAGATTTTATTTATCGACAATTTTGAAAATGTAGTGATTAATATCACCAAAAACGATTTTGAAGAACATGGAAAGGGTAGAAAATTCAAAATCATGTTTAAAAGAGACGAAACAATTGATAAATTAAGCAATAATTATTCAGGAGTGCCAGAACATGAAAAAATGGCCTGGTTCAATTCTGCTGGATACTTGGAAATAGCACTAAGAAATGGTAATATGGCCGGATTATTTGGATTACAAGGCTACAATGAGCAAATGCAAAAATCAGGCGCATCTGCAGGCAATAAGTGGTTTTATCAAACAATTAGAGTGTTCTTCGAATGATTTTCATTATTCTCTTTTTTTTAGTTTGATGAATTGCGAGTATTTTTACACCCTCAATTTGTTTTTTAAATACAATCAATCTCAGTAATTATGGCATATGATGTAATTGTCCTCGGAAGTGGGCCAGGTGGATATCCCGCAGCTATTCGTGCTTCTCAGTTGGGTTTTAAAGTAGCTATTATAGAAAAAGAAAGTCTAGGTGGTGTTTGTTTAAATTGGGGATGTATCCCAACTAAAGCACTAATTAAAAGTGCTCAAGTTTATGAATACATGAAGCATAGTACAAATTATGGAATTAATGCAACAGGCGTTCAACACGATTTTGGAGCTGTAGTAAAAAGAAGCAGAGGCGTTGCAGACAAAATGAGTAAGGGTGTTCAGTTTTTGATGAAGAAGAATAAGATAGATGTAGTAATGGGGTATGGTAAAATAAAAGCTAAAGGACAGGTAGAAGTTACAGCTGCTGATGGTTCTAAACAAATAGTAGAAGCTAAAAATATTATTATAGCAACAGGTGGTAGAAGTAAAGAGTTACCGAATTTAAAACAAGATGGATCTAAAGTTATTGGTTATAGAGAAGCAATGGTGTTGCACAATCAACCCAAAAGCATGATCATTGTTGGAAGTGGGGCTATAGGTATTGAGTTTGCTTATGTTTATAATAGTATGGGAACTAAAGTTACTATTGTTGAATTTTTACCACGAATTGTTCCAGTTGAAGATGAAGATATTTCTAAGGAATTAGAAAAGCAATATAAGAAGATGGGGATTGATGTAATGACCAATGCTTCTGTTGAATCTGTAGATACTAGTGGGGTAGGAGTTAAAGCTTCTGTAAAAAAACAAGATGGGTCTGTAGTTATATTAGAAGCTGATATTGTTTTAAGTGCTGTTGGTGTAGCAGCAAATATTGAAAATATTGGGCTTGAAGAAAATGGAATTAAAACAGATAAGGGTAGAATTATTGTAGATAAGTTTCAACAAACTTCTCTCGCAGGCATTTATGCAATTGGAGATTGCTCTCCTGGTCAGGCGTTAGCGCACGTTGCTGCTAAAGAAGGAATAAATGCAGCAGAACATATTGGTTATATGGAAAAGAAATTTAATCATTTACCTGAAGCAATTGACTATAATAATATTCCAGGCTGTACCTATTGCATACCTGAAATTGCAAGTGTTGGTTATACAGAAAAAGCTGCAAAAGATGCAGGATATGACGTTAAAGTAGGTAAGTTTCCATTCATGGCAAGTGGCAAAGCAAGTGCTGCAGGAACAACAGAAGGTTTTGTAAAAGTTATTTATGATGCAAAATATGGAGAATTCTTAGGATGCCATATGATTGGAACCAATGTTACCGAAATGATTGCAGAAGCAGTTGTTGCGCGTAAATTAGAAACAACAGCCCATGAAATTTTAAATGCAATACACCCACATCCAACCATGAGTGAAGGATTAAAAGAAGCTACTGCGGCAGCATATGGAGAAGCGATTGATATTTAATTATTCAATCTATTTATATAATTCTAGGCCCTTTTTAGGGCCTTTTTTTGCATACCATGTTGGTGGTATTTTGATTGATAATATCACTGAAAGTGAGGTAGTTAGTATCTTTATTTGATTTGTTTATATTACTCTTATACTTTACACGTTAATTTAATCTGTTATAAGCAAAAGATCATTAAAAATCAATTGTTTATAAGGTCAATTTTATACACTCTATGGATCATTTGAAAGCTGATAAACTGTTCCCGATACAGTTGTTGAATTCATTGATCTTCTCCGTTGTCTTAACTGATTTGGAGGGGAGATTCTTGTATATAAACCCACTATTCCAATATAAATTTTCTCATTTATCAACTGGTTTACTAACTACCAATTTTACAAAAACAGTGTATGCTGATGATGTAAAAATTTGTAATGAGGCTGCTAAGTCATGCATTAAAAATCCTGAAAAAAATATTACTGTAACAGTTCGTAAAGCTTCTGAATCAGAAGAATACTTTTGGACAACTTGGGAAATATCTGCTTTGCAAAATGAGCAAGGCGAAACAATTGGAATTATTTCAATTGGCCATGATGTAACAAATACAAAATCAATTGTAAATAGAACTGCTGATCTTTCTGAAAATGTTAAAACCAATATCAATTTACAAAAATATTCTTTTATTAATCATATTCCTGGTGTGGTTTATAGCTGTATAACAGATGAAAAATTGACAATTAATTTTTTAAGTGAAGGAATTGAATTGCTCACTGGTTATCCTCTATCTAATTTCTCTGTAGAAAGAAAATACGGATACGATATATTAATTCATAAAGATGATATATTGATGGTAGAATCTACTATTGCAGATGCTAT
>JAYVRC010000064.1:0-2924 GCA_043776615.1 Sphingobacteriia bacterium | reverse complement strand
CTAAATTAACACCATGACTTTCTTTAAACTTATCCTTGAATACTTTTCTGATTTCCATTATGCTCGTCATATCCACTTCATTAAAAGTGGTAAGCATTGCAGTAGTATTTTTAGATTCAACTAATTTTCTACTAATGGTTTTACGCAATGCGCTCATTCTCTCTTGGCGAACATTTCTGCTATATAATTCTGTGCCAGCTACAAATGCTTTTTTACCAGGATGAGTTAAAGCTTCAAGCACATCTTGCTTCATAATTTTTCCACCCACACCTGAAGGAGTAATGGTTTTAGTATCCATTTTTTTATCTGCAATAATGGCAGTTGCAACAGGACTAGCTTTTACATCATTAGAAACAGCGGTTACTGGAGCTTCATTAACTATAGCCTTTTTTTCTTCAGCCTTTGGAGCTGGAGTACTTTCTCCTGCTGGTTTTGTAGCAGTATCATCAATTGTTGCTAATAAGTCGCCAATATTTAAAGTATCGCCTTCTTTACCTTTGGTTGAAAGTATTCCTGCTTTTTCAGCATTCACTTCAAAAGTGGCTTTCTCACTTTCCAATTCCGCAATTACTTCATCGCGTTCAACCCAATCACCATCTTTCTTTGTAAACTTCAATAAAGTAACTTCATTGATAGACTCTCCTACTGTTGGTACTTTTATTTCGATCATAAAATTGTATTTCTAGATATCAAATTAAACATTAAAAGCTGTATTAATAATTTCAGCTTGCTCTTGCGCATGTACTTTTGAATAACCTGTAGCAGTTGATGCACTTGCATTTCTACCAATTACACCGAAATTAATTGATTTAAGATTCATTTGTAAAAAACTTGCAGCACCCATATTCATTGGTTCTTCTTGAACCCAGAACCATGTTGCTTTACCATATTTTTTATACAACGCAGCTATCTGTTGATGAGGCAAAGGATAAATTTGTTCTAATCGAACAATAGCAATATCGTTTCTATTATCTTTTAATTGCCTTTCCGCCATTTCATAGTAAAGCTTACCAGAACAGAGTAATACTTTTTTTACCAGTGTTTCATCTGAAATAAAAACATCATCAATTACTTCCTTAAATCCACCAGTTAAAAAGTCTTCTACTTTGCTATAAGTATTTGGGTTGCGAAGATTAGCTTTAGGAGAAAAATTAATCAGCGGCTTTCGGAACGTCCATGTTAATTGCCTTCTAAACATATGGAACAAATTAGCAGCAGTAGTAATATTCGTAATTACCATATTTAACTCAGCGCACATTTGTAAAAATCTTTCCATTCTAGCACTGCTGTGCTCTGGGCCCTGTCCTTCATATCCATGCGGCAATAACATTACCAAACCATTTTGTCGCTGCCATTTCTGCTCACCTGCAGCAATAAATTGATCGATCATTGTTTGTGCTCCATTACAAAAATCGCCGAACTGTGCTTCCCAAATAACGAGTGCATTTGGATTAGCCATTGCATATCCGTATTCAAAACCTAGTACACCATACTCACTCAGCAATGAATTGTATATTCTAAACTTTTGTTGATTTTCTTGAAAGTGATTGAGTCGATTATACCCCTTATTGGTAACTTCATCGCGAAGTATTGCATGGCGGTGACTAAAAGTACCACGTTGTACATCCTGACCGCTCATGCGTACAATATTTCCATCAGTTAATATTGAACCATATGCCATTAGCTCAGCAGTTGCCCAATCTACCTTCCCTTCAGTTTCTAATAATTTAATTTTATCCTGTAATAATTTTTCAATTTTTTTCAATGGCTTAAAATCAGTTGGCCATTTCATTAAACCACTAAATAATAAGTTGAATAAATCATGCGTAATTGCAGTATTGGGAGAGTTTTCAAAATTATCAGGAGTTGCCTTATGCATACTTTTCCATACCAGTTCAGGAGCTTGGTATTTATAAGGCAGGGGGTGTTGTTTAATTTCATCTAAACGCTCTTGAAGATCGGCCCAAAACTTTTTCTCCATTTCTTTTGCTAACTCTTGAGCATCTGCTTCTCCGTTTTCAATTAAAAAGCTTGTATAAATTTCACGAGGGTTTTGGTGTTTCTCAATTAGCGCATACAATTGTGGTTGAGTATATTTAGGATCGTCTCCTTCATTGTGCCCGTGTTTACGATAGCAAACCATGTCAATGAAAATATCACTATTAAACTCTTGTCTATATCTTGTGGCAATTTCGGCACATTTCACAACTGCCTCAGCATCATCTCCATTTACATGTAACACAGGTGCTTGAACCATTGCAGCTACAGACGTTGAATAATCTGCGCTTCTTGCGTCATCAAAATCAGTTGTAAATCCAATCTGGTTATTAATTACAAAATGAATAGTTCCACCAGTATAATAACCGCGTAAATTAGACATTTGTAAAACCTCATATACAATTCCTTGTCCCGCTACAGATGCATCTCCATGAATAAGAATCGGCAAAATCTTATCAAAATCGCTTTGCTTAATTACATCGGCTTTAGCCCTAGCAAATCCTACAACAACAGGATCAACTGCTTCTAGGTGCGAAGGATTGGGCATTAACTTTAGGTAAATATTTTTATCATTGATAGTGGTTACTTCACTACCATAGCCCAAATGGTATTTAACATCGCCGCTTCCCATGGTTTGATCGATGGTTGCTGTACCTTCAAATTCACTAAAAATTTGTTCATAGGTTTTACCCATTATATTAGCAAGTATATTCAATCTGCCTCTATGTGCCATTCCAATAACCACCTCATCTACAGTATTATCAGCAGCAACATTAATGATAGCGTCTAAAGCAGCAATAGTAGTTTCTCCACCTTCTAATGAAAATCTTTTTTGACCAACATATTTTGTGTGTAAAAACTTTTCAAACATTACGCCTTGATTCAATTTTTCTAAAATGCGGCGTTTTTTAATAATCGATAAAGGA
>JAYVRC010000063.1:0-2931 GCA_043776615.1 Sphingobacteriia bacterium | reverse complement strand
ATTGTTAGAGCTTGCAAATCATAATTAATTCTAATTATTAGGATCGCAACGTACTTTTAAAAATATAACCATGAAAAAATTATCTACTACAATTTTTAAATTAAGTGTACTAGTATTTCTATTATTAACTGTTTCAACTGCTCATCTAATTGGGCAAACGTTGACAGTCATTCCAACTACTGCACCTGGAATTACAGCGAGTGATGATTACATGCCTCTTGGAACATTTTGGGGTTACCAACGATCGCAAATGCAATATACAGATGCAGAACTTTCAACTGCCGGTTTGAATGCGGTTCCAACTGGTGGACATTGGATCACTCAAGTAGGTTTTTATATTTCTAATGCAACTGGAAAAGCTGCATCCACTCCAGTTGTCATTCACATGAAACAAAAAACGGGTGCTCCAGGATTGACAACCACACTTTATACTACAGCAGTTAGTGGTTATTCACAAGTTTATAGTGGAACTATCAACAGTAGTTTATGGGTGACTGGATCTTGGGTGATGGTTACCTTAACAAATCCATTTTATTACACTTTTACTGGCTCAAATAATTTGGAAGTTATAGTCGAAACAAATTATGGAGGCTCTGGTTTGTCTTCTTCTTCTTCGCTAACTTGGGCGAGAACAGCTTTAGGTGCTGGAGCAACCAACCAACGTTTTCAACGATGGACAGCCGATGGCCAACCTCCAGTAACTGTAGGTATTTTAAGTACAGATCGACCAGATATTCGCTTATCCTATTTCAAAGAAACTGCTTGTATTGCACCAGGAATTATTACTACGAACTCATCTTTAGCAAGCGTTTGTTCTTCACCTGCACAACAATTTACACTTTCCTTAAGTGGCATTATTAGCCCACCAGGATCGGTTCCTGGTGGTTATACTTATCAATGGCAATCTGCACCAACTGCAGGTGGACCATGGACAAATATTGTTGGAGCAACTTCAAACACACTTGTTACTACTGAGGGGTCATCTACTTACTATCATTGTTTAGTAACATGTGGTTCTACTTCAACATCATCTGCAATTTTAGTAAGTGCGGTTGCTTGTTATTGTGTTCCATCAACAAATTTTACAAGTGGTACCGATATTGGTCAAGTGATTTTTGGTACGTTTACTAATCCAGCAACAATAGGAACAACATTAAATAATGCTCTTGCTTCAAATTCATATACAGATTATACATCAGTTACAACCCCATGCTATACTCAAGGAATAGCATATCAATTTACGGTAAAACAAATTACTAATAGTAGTTCTCTAAACAGTGCAATAGCGCATGTTTTTATCGATTATAATCATGATGGAATTTTAAGTTCAAGTGAAGATGTTTATTTACCAGGTCCTACTGGTCCTACTGGTGGAAGCCCAACAACAACATCGCTTTCAACATCTATCACCATACCTTTTTCTGCATTTACTGGATCAACAAGAATGCGTGTTATCTTAAGAGATACTTGTTGTAGTTCAAGTGGAGGAGCAACAAATCAAGCGTGTGATATTTTTAATTCTGGAGAAATTGAAGATTATACAATTTGTATTGCGGCTGGCACTCCATGTAACATTACATCAAGTGGAACGGCTACTTCTACCGCTCCTAGTGTTTGTGCTTCTCAATCATTCACCTTAAATATATCAGGCAATACCGGTTACGGTTCTGGTATGACATTTCAATGGGAAGTGAGTACAACAGGAGCTGGAGGTCCTTATACTTCTATCGTTGGGGCGAACATTTATCCTTACATAATAGCA
This sequence comes from Sphingobacteriia bacterium, assembly GCA_043776615.1. Taxonomy (GTDB): domain Bacteria; phylum Bacteroidota; class Bacteroidia; order Chitinophagales; family Chitinophagaceae; genus Sediminibacterium. The sequence goes on along the minus strand of JAYVRC010000063.1, from coordinate 1,169 downwards.
AGTCAAACAGTGGCCAGTTGTTATCGCTTGAGAATAACTTGTCCAGCAAATTTGGCTGGAGCTCCACAATATTCTTCGGTAGTTTGTGTAGGTCAAAATGCAGTTGCACTTTGTCTTTGCATTCCAATTCATCCAGCTTGCCCAAGTAGTCCTTACATATCCAATGTAACGCTTAATACTTTAAACAATACAACGGCATGCAATAATGGAAACGGCAATGCTTATACTATTTATCCTCCAACAGGAACTACAACAACATCACTAGTGCAAGGAGCTTCTTATACATTAAGTACAACAACTCAATTAGGAAATTCAGTTGTAGAAGTATGGATAGATTTTAATGTTGATGGTATATTATCAAATTCAGAATTGTTTGTAGTTGGAACAAATATTCCTTCAGGCGTAGCAACATCAATCCCTATTACTATTCCAATTAATGCCATACCTGGTCAATGTGTAATGCGAGTTAGAACTGGTCTTAATGGTTTGTTTATTGATGCTTGTAATTCCATGGCATCTGGAGAAGCAGAAGATTATACTGTAACAATTGTTGCAGCTGCACCTACACCTTGTACCGCTCTTAACTCTTCAGGAAGAACAATTACTTCTTTACAACCTTACACAAATATTTGTTCTGGAAACCAAATTACATTTTCTCTAACTCCATCTTTGACATCACCAACTGTTTATAGCGGACTTACTTATTTATGGGAAACTGCCCCTGTAGTTGGAGGTCCTTGGACTGGAGCAGCGGGAATAAATACTAACGGCACCTATACCAGTTTATTCACTTCAAACATGTCGTTGCGTTGTACTATTTCATGTAGTGCAGGTGGATCATACAGTACTGCTGCCATCAATATTACTACTATTCCAACTACTTGGTTAGGATATACTGAAGATTGGTCTGATGGAGCAAATTGGTGTGGTAGAATACCTACTTTTTCAGATAGAGTACAAATCAATAAAACAGTTGCGTTAACTTTAAGAGGAGCTGGTACTTACTATTCTCCTGTTGTTGCAAAAAGTGATTTAGTAAAAATATTTTCATTAGATATCTCAAGCTTGGATTCAATGACAATAATTACAGATACACTTGTAAAAGTTGATGTCAATAATAATATTACCAATAACGGAAAACTTGCAATTATTTCATCCACTCAAAGTGC
>JAYVRC010000062.1:0-2938 GCA_043776615.1 Sphingobacteriia bacterium | reverse complement strand
CTAATCTTAAACCAGGTGGCCCTTATACTATAAAAATTAGTTATGTTGGTTATAAAGATGAAATATTTAATGAGGTAAATATTGGTCTTGGAACAAATCCAGACGTAAAAGTTGTTTTAAAGTCATCAACCACAGTTTTAAATGAAGTAACTGTTACTTCTGCAGGAAGAAAAGCTATTGCAGGTTCTACAACTATTGGTAGTAGACAATTAAGTACTTTGCCAACTTTAGGAAGAAGCTTATCAGATTTTACTCGTTTAACACCTCAGTCAAATAATAACTCTTTTGCAGGATCAAATTTTCGATACAATAATTTAACTATCGATGGTGCAATCAATAACGATGCTTTCGGATTTAGTAATTCAGCAGGTGGAACAAGTGGAGGCGGACAAGCTGGCGCTGCTGGTTCTGGAACTCGAACCAATCCATATAGCTTAGATGTTATTCAAGAAGTGCAAGTTCAATTGGCTCCTTATGATGTAAAGATTGGAAATTTTACAGGCGGTAGTGTTAATGCAGTTACTAAAAGTGGAACAAATGATTTACATGGTTCTGTTTACAGTTATGGAAGAAACCAAGCATTGGTTGGTAAAAGTGTAAATGGTGAGAAAACAAAAATTGGATCAGATTTTTACGATTATCAATATGGCGCAACGTTAAGTGGAGCTATCGTTAAAAACAAAGCTTTCTTTATTGTAAACTATGAACATACAGATAGACAGGAACCAAGTTCTTACAACGTAGGAGATCCAGGCGCAGCAATGACTGCAGCTGAAGGCCAAGCTATTGTAAGTCAATTAAAAACAAAATATAATTACGATCCAGGAAGTTATCTTGGAACATATAATATCTTTACAAAAAGTGATAAATTATTCGGACGTTTAGACTTTAATTTAAATAGTAAAAATACACTAACATTACGTGCAATTTATACAATTGGAAAAGGTAATAATCTAGAGCGTTCTTCTACTAATTTCCAGTTTGGATCAACAGATTTTACTCAAAATACTAAAAACATCAACTTAACTGCTGAATTAAAATCAAAAATTAGTTCAACAATTAGTAACCAATTAAATGTTAGTTATATTAACGTGCATGAGTATAGAGATTTTCCTGGAACATTAGCTCCATATATAGATATAGACAATGGCAGAATAACTTTAGGTACTTGGAGAGAAGCTTCAATATATAATTTAAAACAAAAAACTTTTGAAATAAGCGATAACGTTACAATAACAAAAGGGATAAATAAATTTACATTTGGAACACATAATGAATTTTATAACTTATCGTATGGATTCATTAATTCTTGGAATGGTCGTTGGGAATATTCAAGAGGGTTAAATAGTTTCTTAGCTGATAACCCAAATCGTATTCGTGGCGCTTTTACATCAGATACAAAGGTTCCCAATAATAGAGATTATATCTATAATAATCCACCAAATCCTTTTACCGTTGCTTTAACAAGTTTATATGGTCAGGATGAAATTTCAATTAGTCCAAAATTCAAACTATCTCCAGGTATAAGATTCGATTATTCTTTTGTAGGAACACAGCCTATTTTAGATCCTTCTCTAAATTCTACAAACGCTGTTAACTATGTATCTGATAAATCTACTTATACAAACAATCCATTTAAAGATCTAAACGGAAACCTACCTTCAAGGTTAGCAGTTTCGCCTCGTTTAGGATTTAATTTTGATGTTAATGGTGATCAATCATTAGTAGTTCGAGGTGGAACAGGAATCTTTACAGGTCGTGTTCCTTTTGCTTGGTATGGTTATGCGTATACTTTGAATGGAGGTACTTATGGAAACATTGATTGGAATGGACCAGCAGCTGGCCAAACTGTACCCATAGCTATCGATCCTCAAAATTTAAAAGATACAGTAACAAAATATGGTGGAGCATCTAGAAGTAGTACTAGAGAAGTAGATGTATTTGATAATAACTTTAAATTACCAACTGTATGGCGAAGCAGTATTGCTGTTGATTGGAAGTTTGGTAAAGGCTACAAATTAACAGCAGATGTTTTGTATACAAAAACAATTTATGATGTAAAATACCAACAGATTAATTTAAAAGACTCAGTTGCTTATTTTACTTCTGGTCCTACACAAACTCCTGTATATGTTGGAGGTAAATACAATGCATCTTACTCCAATGTATATATGTTGACTAATACAACAGAAGGTTATAGATACAATCTTACTTTACAATTATCTAAAACATCTAATAATCTTCGTTTAGCCTCACATGCATTTAATATGAATTGGAGTGCAGCATATACTTATGGAATGAGCAAAGACATTACTAATGGTATTCGAAATTCTTGGGAAAGTAGTTATAATGTAAACCCAACAATTGTTCCAAGTAATTCTGCCTTATCTTTTTCTAACTTCGATTTGCGAAATAGAATCGTTGCAACATGGAGTGGTAATATTAAGTGGAATTCAATGAATTCAACATCTTTATCATTTTTTTATGCAGGAACTTCTGGAAGTCCATATAGTTTAGTTTATCAGTCAGCTCCATTTGGAGCAGGAAGTGTTGCTCCATTGCCGTATATTCCAAGAAATCAAGCTGATGCTAATTTAAAAGATAATGGAACTTATACTGCAGCACAACAATGGACAGATTTAGATGCGTTTATTTCAGGTGACAAATATTTAAATACTCGTCGCGGACAGTATGCTGAACGTAATGGTATGAGAACTCCTTGGAATCATGAATTGGATTTAAAATTAATGCATGAATTCAAATTGAGTAAGTCCAATAGTAAGCAAACATTACAAATTAGTCTTGATATTTTTAATGTGTTAAACTTATTAAATAATGATTGGGGACATGTTACTTTCGTAACAAACTTAAATAACTATACGGTTAACTTCTTAAAGTTTGTAGCTGATGCCAATGGTAAAACAGTTGGTGCACCTGC
>JAYVRC010000061.1:0-11531 GCA_043776615.1 Sphingobacteriia bacterium | reverse complement strand
TTTCCTTGAACACACGAAACAATCCTTCTACGTTACGCTTATCAGGCGTAGTTTCTAACTGGAAAAACTCTTGGAAGGATTCTAATTGAATGTCGAGTAGGTCTGGGGCATCAGCCAGATGTTTAGTTTTACCGAAGCCGACCCTGTTGTGCAATGTTGTAGTAGACATATGTATGTAAAACCGGTTTTGATACTATAAAATATTGGGGAGAACTGTAACATTCTCTCAGCGTACAATCGGCGCATTCATCATTCAAACGCTATGATAAAAATGTCCACCCGCTAAATAGCCCAAAATTAAGGATGGCAAAAGTAAGGAATGTATGAGATTTACAAAAACAAATTTTACGCCAAACTGTAAAATGTGGATAAACAATTGTTAAAAAACCAAAAAGCCGTTCCGAATTGCTTCGAAACGGCTAAAATTATCAAAGTTTAATTACTTTACTTCAACTTCAGCACCTGCTTCTTTTAATTTAGTAGCAACGTCTTCAGCTTCTGCTTTAGAAACGCCTTCTTTAACTGCTTTTGGAGCGCCATCAACTAAATCTTTAGCTTCTTTCAAACCCAAGCCAGTTAATTCTTTTACGATTTTAACTACGCCTAATTTGCTAGGACCGCCGCTAATCAAGATAACATCAAATGCTGTTTTCTCTTCAACTGCTGCTGCGCCACCGCCATCACCACCAGCACTCATTACAACTGCTGCTGCTGCTGGTTCAATACCGTAATCAGCTTTTAAAACGTCTGCTAATTCTTGAACTTCTTTTACTGTTAAGCTTACTAATGTTTCAGCTAATACTTTTACGTCTGCCATGTGTTTAAATTTTTCCCGTCTTCATTTTCAATATAGAATCCGACGGAGGGTTTAAAAAAATTTGCCTTTATTGTCCCTCAGGCCTGGGATATTTTTGGTTAAGAGTTAAAAGATAAAAAATAAGAAATTTACTTTTTTGATTAAAATCTCTTATTTCTTCTTTCTTCTCTCTTCTTTCTTATCTCTTATCTCTTCTCTCTTCTCTCTTCTCTCTTAATACTAATCAGCTACAACTGTATTCTGCTTCTCATGGTGGTGCAACAATGCAGCCAATACGCGCTTAGCAGGAGATTGCAATAATCCAATAACTTCTCCAATCAATTCATTCTTAGTTTTGATTTGAGTTAATGCTTTCAAATTATTATCACCAGTGTAAATATCACCATTAATAAAAGCTGCTTTTAAAGCAGGCTTTTCAGCACTTCCTTTCTTACGAAAAGCGCTGATGATTAAAGCTGGTTCTTTTGGATTTTCAGAAAACATCAATGCAGTTACATTGTGTAATGAATCGAAAATGCCTGCATATTTCTCTGCATCTAAAGACTCTAAAGCCTTGCGAATTAAAGTGTTTTTTGCAACTTTCATTTCAACCTTCTTATCAAAACAAGTTCTACGTAATTTAGAAACCTGTTCAACAGAAAGAGATTCTGTATCGGTAATATAGAAATTGTTGTACTGAGTGAATTTTTCTTTCAGTACTTCAATTACTTCGTTTTTTTGATCTTTTGTCATAACTAATTTTTTTAAAAACCCGGGTCATTTCATCTAGCATTGCTGCCAGATAATCGCCAGGATTAGTTCAATAATGATTTAGTGTCTAAAGTAATACCTGGACTCATTGTACTTGCCATGCTTGCACCTTTTAAATAAATACCTTTTGAAGATGATGGCTTTAATTTAATGATCGCATTAATTAGTTCGGTACTGTTTTCTGTAAGCTTATCTGGTGAAAAAGATATACGACCAACAGATGCATGTACAATACCGGCTTTATCTACTTTGAATGCAATTTTACCGCCTTTAACTTCATTAACAGCAGCTGCAACATCATTTGTTACAGTACCTGTTTTAGGGTTTGGCATTAAATTACGCGGTCCAAGTACTTTACCCAATTTACCAATCTTAGGCATTACAGATGGAGTTGCGATAATAACATCAACATCTACCCATCCACCTTCAATCTTTGTGATAAACTCGTCTAATCCAACATAATCAGCACCTGCTTCTTTTGCAGCTGCTTCTTTATCTGGAGTACAAAGTACCAATACTTTTTTTGTTTTACCAGTACCATGAGGTAATGATACAGTACCACGAACTTGTTGATCTGCTTTCTTAGGATCTACACCCAAACGGATATGTAAATCAACAGAGCTATCAAATTTTGTACAATTAATTTCTTTTACTAGAGTGGAAGCTTCTTTAAGGGAATAAACCTTTGCCTTATCCACCTTAGTAACTGCTACTTTTCTTTTTTTAGTAAGTGACATTTTTCTTTAGTTAATAGGTGAATAAATTAGTTTTCCCAAGGAGCTTTTCCATCTACAGTTAGACCCATACTGCGAGCAGTACCGGCAACCATACTCATGGCACTGTTCAATGTAAATGCATTTAAATCGGACATCTTGTCTTTGGCAATTACCTCAACTTGATCCCAACTTACTTTACCTACTTTTGAACGGTTGCTTTCTTTAGAACCTTTTTGAATTTTTGCTGCTTCCATTAACTGAACTGCAGCTGGAGCTGTTTTAATGATAAAATCGAATGACTTATCAGTATAAACAGTAATTAAAACAGGAACAACTTTTCCCATTTTATCTTGAGTTCTAGCATTAAACTGCTTACAGAACTCCATAATGTTAACACCCTTTGAACCGAGTGCCGGACCTACTGGAGGCGCGGGATTGGCTTGACCACCTTTCACCTGCAGCTTCACATAGCCTGAGATTTCTTTTGCCATTTTATTTGATTTAATTGGTAATAGCGTTCCGCATTTAACGAAACTCCCAAATTCAATCGCCCTTTCGAAAAAGAACTTTTGGGGCGGCAAAGGTAAGGGAAAGTATTTTAAATTATGAATTATGAGATAATAAATATGAGTTTTGAGTTAAGAATTATGCATTTTTCAACAAAAAAACCATCTCTTTTGGAGATGGCTTGATAATCATACTAGACAAAATTTAGTTCAATTTCTCCACTTGCATATAGTTTAATTCTACAGGAGTTGAACGACCAAATATTTTTACGGTTACTTTTAATTTCTTTTTCTCGTCATTTACATCTTCAATTACGCCATTAAAATCATTAAATGGACCTTCAATGATTTTGATTGTTTCACCAACAATGAAAGGCTCACTCATGGTAACACCCATATCATTCATCTCATCTACTTTACCCAACATTTTATTTACCTCAGCTTTACGCAAACAAATGATATTTCCTTTAGACCCTTTTCCATCAGTTAAGAAGTGCATTACGTTGCTGATATTACTAATATGCTGAACCATATCATCATTTAACTTGCCTTCTAATACTTCCATCATTACATAACCTGGAAAGTAGTTTTTCTCGCGCATTACTTTTTTCCCGTTTTGCACTTTATATACTTTCTCCATTGGTAAAAAGATCTGTTTAATGATCTCCTGCCATCCACTACGTATAATATCTTTATCTAGATACTCTTTTACTTTACGTTCTTTACCACTAACAACCCTTAACACATACCATTTGGTATCTGGCAATGCCACTACTGGTACTTCTGTTGAAACGATAACTTCTTCCATGAGTAGCTTACTTAAATAATGAGTAGATCAACTTTAATAATTGGTTGCTCGAAAAATCCATAATCCATACCATAGCAGTAATGATTACAGTTGCAACCAATACAATAACAGTACTCTGTTGCAATTGCTCCCATGTAGGCCAAGTTACTTTCTCCACGAGTTCGTGGTAGCTCTCTTTAAAATACAATGCTATTTTATTCATGTTATTCGTATTAAACTTTTGCACGGGCACTAGGATTCGAACCCAGATCAAAGGTTTTGGAGACCCGTATGCTACCATTGCACCATGCCCGTAGAAAACTAAAAGCTATCCTGAGTAAATCAAGACAGCTTTTAGTGATATCACAAATATAGTAAAATATTTGTTTAGAAAGCTAAAAGCCGAAGCCTAGCTTATTTTACAATTTCAGTAACCTGACCAGCACCTACTGTTCTACCACCCTCACGGATAGCGAATTTCAATCCTTTTTCCATAGCAATTGGTTGGATCAATTTAACCGACAAACCAATATTATCACCAGGCATTACCATTTCTGTTCCTTCAGGTAAAGTAACTTCTCCTGTTACATCTGTAGTACGGAAATAGAACTGAGGACGGTACTTATTAAAGAATGGAGTATGACGTCCACCTTCATCTTTGCTCAATACATAAACTTCACCTTTGAAGTCTGTGTGTGGAGTGATGGTACCTGGCTTACAAATTACCATACCACGACGGATATCTTTTTTCTCAATACCACGTAATAATAAACCTGCGTTGTCACCAGCTTGACCTTCATCCAATAATTTCTTGAACATTTCAACACCAGTACAAGTTGAAGCTAATGGAGCATCCATTAAACCAACTATTTCTACAGCTTCTCCAACTTTGATGATTCCACGCTCAATACGACCAGTTGCAACAGTACCGCGACCAGTAATAGAGAACACATCTTCAACAGACATTAAGAAAGCCATATCAACCGGACGAGGAGGCAATGGAATGTAAGTGTCAACAGCTTCCATTAACTCGTCGATTTTTGCAACCCACTTAGCATCTTCAGCCATAGCGCCTGTTGCAGAACCTTGAATGATTGGAGTGTTATCTCCATCAAAACCATTCTTGGTTAATATTTCGCGAATTTCCATCTCTACTAATTCTAGTAATTCAGGATCATCTACTAAATCTACTTTGTTCATAAATACTACCATACGAGGTACACCTACTTGGCGAGCCAATAGGATATGCTCTCTTGTTTGAGGCATAGGACCGTCGGTAGCAGCCACAACTAAAATTGCACCATCCATTTGAGCAGCACCAGTAATCATGTTCTTCACATAGTCGGCGTGACCAGGACAGTCAACGTGCGCATAGTGACGATTAGCAGTTTGGTACTCAACGTGAGCAGTATTAATGGTAATACCACGCTCTCTTTCTTCTGGAGCACCATCAATTTCATCATATTTTTTAGCAACATTACCCATACCTCTTTTAGCAAGGATCATGGTAATAGCAGCAGTTAAAGTAGTTTTACCATGGTCAACGTGACCAATGGTACCTACGTTTACGTGAGGTTTTTCCCTCTTAAAGGTCTCTTTTGCCATTTTTATCGGTTTTTTTAGTTGTGTTTAAAAAATTAAAAGTCTTTGAAGACTTGTTTAAATATTGTTTAGCTCCTTTTTACAGAAACATGTACTTCTTTTTTCGATTTAGAGCCGTTAGTGAGAATCGAACTCACGACCTCTTCCCTACCAAGGAAGTGCTCTACCACTGAGCTACAACGGCAGAACCAAATTGAGCGGAAGACGAGGGTCGAACTCGCGACCTATAGCTTGGAAGGCTATCGCTCTACCAATTGAGCTACTTCCGCTTATTGCACTATTAAAAAGAACTACACCTTTCGGTTTAACGTGGGCAGAGTAGGGTTCGAACCTACGTACACGTGAGTGAACAGATTTACAGTCTGTCGCCTTTAACCACTCGGCCATCTGCCCATTTATACTAGAGTTAAAAATCTTCAACGTGAAATTGTTACACAACACTTCAAAAATTCCTCTCAATTTTAGAGCCGAAGATGGGACTCGAACCCGCGACCTGCTGATTACAAATCAGCTGCTCTACCAACTGAGCTACTTCGGCAAAAAAAAGAACTTCCCCTTTTTTTGGGATTGCAAAGGTAATGGAAAACTTTATTTGGCAAAATTTTGAAATGCTTTTTTTCCACCTATTAAAGCACATTATGCATATTACTTGCAAAACACTAGTAGAATTGGGTGTTTCGGGGGATATAAAATAAAAAAGGCTCCCAATTGGGAGCCTTTAATTTACGCGGCTAATTTTTCTTTTCGCTTTTTTACCTGATTAATTGTTGATTCTAAGGCATGATCAAAAGATTCTTCGAATGATTTTGAAGATGCTTTTACAAAGATTTCATGTTTTGGAACATGTACCCTGATTTCAGCAATTTTATCTTTGATATTATGTACTACATTATCGAGTTTTAAGAAAACATCTACTTTTAAAATTGCATCGTAAAACGTGGGTAATTTTTGCAATTTCTTGGTTACATACTCAACTAACTTGTCATCTGCATCAAAGTGAACAGTCTGAATGTTAACGTTCATAAATGGAAGCTTTAATCTGTGAAAGAATAAAATTTAAAAGAACTTTCAACCCAAAACCTATGCTGAAACCTATCTTGAATTGAAAGGTTAAGTTACAGTAATAATTGTAATTTCAAAAATATTTAACACAAATTTTTAGGCTTTCAAGCCTTGGGATGAGCTTTGTTAAACACTTCTTTTAATTTCTCAATGGTATTATGGGTATAGATCTGGGTAGCAGCCAAACTACTATGCCCCAATAACTCTTTTACCGCATTTAAATCGGCCCCATTGTTCATTAAGTGAGTGGCAAAACTATGCCGTAAAATATGCGGACTTTTCTTCTGAATAGTTGTTACTTCCGACAAGCATTTCTTCACAAAACTGTACACCGATTTTGGTTGTAAGGGATTGCCCTTTTCAGTTATAAATAAATTAGCAATTTCTGCTAGTTTTTGAGGTTTTTCGTTGATATAATTTTGTAGTTGAACAATTAGTTCTTTACTAATTGGAATAATTCTTTCTTTATTTCCTTTACCCAATACTTTTACTTGATTGTAAGCGTCATCTACCTGCGATTCTTTTAGTTGAATTAACTCACTCAAACGCATACCAGTACTATAAAATAACAAAATTACCAATCGCTCAGTTCTACCTTGCCAATCATCCGAAAATTGTTGATGCTTAAATAAATTATCCATATCAATTTGCTCTACAAACATGGGCAATCGCTTACTTACTTTTGGGGCAATAATTGTACCCATTGGGCTCTTTAATAATGCCCCTGTTTTTAATTGATATTTAAAGAAAGATTTTAAAGAAGAGATTTTCCGGTTGATGGATTTCGAGCTGATTTTATCTTCCTTTATTTCTGCTAACCAGCTTCTTACCATAGAGCCCGTTAAGATTGATAATTCTGGTGCTTCGAACTGGCTTACCAAAAATTGAAAAAACTGCTCTAAATCGTTTTGGTAGGCAATAATGGTATGCTTTGAATACCGCTTCTCGTATTTTAAGTAATCTAGAAAAATTTGTATTTGAGGGTATTGAGGTATTGGCATAAAAAAAGTAGTCTATGGTTAAACGAACCAAGACTACTCAATCGTATGAAAAAGGAAATTAAATTATCCCTCGAATTTTCCGGTAGCTAATTGCTGCTTGTAAACGGCTTTTAACACTTGACCACGACGTACTATTGACGGCTTGATAAATGCTTGGCGAGACCTTAATTGCAACAAAGTCTTACTTTTTTCGAATTTCTTCTTGTACTTTTTAAGAGCTTTGTCTATGTTTTCGCAGTCTTTTGAATCGATAATTAACATAATTGATATACCTCCTCAGGCGTTTTTTAGGAATGCAAAGATAGATATGTTCACTTAAATAACAAAGTTTTTTGGTCTTTTTTATCCATTCATACATTCAGTTTACCTTTACAACATGTTTACAGGCATTATTGAAACCATCGGCACTATTAAATCCATTACTCAAAATGGAAGCAATTACACCTATCTAATTCAATCGAGCATTGGAACTGAACTCAAAGTAGATCAAAGCGTAGCGCATGATGGGGTTTGCCTAACTGTGGAGAAAATTGAAGGTAATATTCATCAAGTAACAGCAATAGCAGAAACAATTGCTAAAACCAATTTATCGGAATGGAAACTAGGAGCAGTTGTAAATATTGAACGTTGCATGATTATGAATGGCCGGCTAGACGGACATATTGTGCAAGGTCATGTAGATTGTACAGCAGTTTGTACAGAGCGAAAAGATAAAGATGGCAGCTGGGAATATCGTTTTGAATTTCCTACTCAATTTGCAAATTTGGTAATTGAAAAAGGCTCAATTGCTGTTAACGGAACAAGCCTCACTTGTTTTGATATTACCAATAACAGTTTTAAAGTAGCTATTATTCCTTACACATTTGAGCATACAAGCATCAATCAAGTAAAAGTTGGAACTAGGGTGAATATTGAGTTTGACATACTTGGGAAATATGTACAGAGGAGTTATGAATTAAGAGATAAGAGTTAAGAGAGAAAAGAGAAGAGAGAAAAGAGAAGAGAGAAGAGATAAGAGATAAGAGAGAAGAGAGAAGAGTTAATATCGATTATTAAAAATATTGCACTGATTAACAGTAACAGAAATACAAAGGGCATAATAAATTTGAGCCATGCTTTATAACTCACTTTTACCATTGCAAGTGCTGGGAATACTGATCCAATTGGGGGGTAATTAAATACATAATACCAATACCAAAAATATAGGAGTTCACAACTGCTCTTCCTGGCAGGTTGAGTAAAATTGCAAGAGCACCAATTATGGGCATAGTTAGTACTGCCATTCCAGAGGAGGAACTCACTAGAATGGTAAAGAAAAAATAAAATAGCAACATCAATACAATAAAAAGTGCTGGTGAAAAATGTTGCAGCAAATTGGCTGCGTAAAAAAGAATGGTATCGCTTACCATTCCATCATTTAATATAATTAATTGTTTGATGAATAATAGATAACCACTATTATATGACTAATGACTCTCTCCTCTAGATAGCTTTCCCTTTCAAAGCCCCGCTAACAGCAGCATCCATGGCGCGCTCGGCAAAAGGGCGACTGATTTCGTTGAGCTCTTCTATTTTAGTTTGAATTAAATTTTTATCCTCCATCGTTAATGCCAATTGCAAATTTTGCATGGCAGATGCTGTTGCTATTAATTCTTCTTTTGTTAACAAAGAAGAATTTTTTGCGATAAACTTTTCTGTAACCTCTAAAATTTGTTCTCCTTCAGTTCTTGCTTCTACTAGTGCTCGAATAGCAATATCTTCTTTAGCGTGTGTGATGCTATCCATCAACCTGGTTTCTACTTCTTCATCTGTTAAACCATACTGAGGTTTAATTTCAATGCTTTGCTCTACCCCACTGCGTAATTCCTTTGCAGTAACCGATAAAATACCATCAGCATTAATTAAAAAACCAACTTCTACTTTAGGCATGCCTGCTGGCATTCCGGGGATTCCAGTAAAATTAAATTCGGCTAATTTTCTATTGTCTTTAACCAAATCTCTCTCCCCCTGAAACACAGAAATGCGCATGCTACCTTGTCCGTCTTTAGAGGTTGTATATTGCTTACTTGCTTTGTTTGGAATTTTAGAATTCCTAGGAATTAATACTTCCATCAATCCACCCATTGTTTCAATACCTAAACTAAGCGGAGTAATATCTAACAATAAAAAGTCTTTGTTATTTCCTGCTAAAATATCGGCCTGAATAGCTGCACCTAATGCAACAACTTCATCGGGGTTAACACTATCATTTACGGGTTGATTAAAAAATGTACTGATGGATGATTTTACCAAAGGCACACGGGTACTGCCTCCTACCATAATTACCGCTTCAATGTCTTTTATGGTTAATTGCGCATCGGCCAATGCTTTTGAGCAAGATTCGATGGTTCTTTTTACCAAAGGCTCAAGAATTATATTTAGTTGTTCAACAGTAATTGATAACTGATGACCATTCCATTCATCCAAAAAAATAGTTGTATTACTCAATTCTTTTTTAGCCGATTCTGCTAATAAGCGTAGCGATTGCAATTGAGATTTATCATTATTAATTTCAAGAAATGGAATGCCAATTTGAGTTACCCAAAATTCCATTATAGCTCTGTCAAAATCATCTCCCCCTAAATAAGTATCACCGTTGGTACTGAGCACTTCAAATATTCCTCCAGCAATTTTTAAAATAGAAATATCAAAAGTGCCACCACCTAAATCGTACACTGCAATTGTTTTTTCTTCGTCTTTTTGCAAGCCCATTCCGTAAGCAAGACTAGCTGCAGTGGGTTCATTTACAATGCGTAGAACATCTAGCCCTGCTAGCTTTCCGGCATCTCGTGTAGCTTGGCGTTGCGCATCATTAAAATAGGCAGGCACTGTAATTACCGCTTTTGAAACAGGCGTTTTTAAAATATGCTCGGCCCTATTTTTTAGTTCTTTTAAAATAAAAGAAGAGAGTTCAATGGGCGAATAAAACCGATTGCCTATTTGTACTTTAACCAACCGATCGGTATCATCATCAATAACTTTGTAGGTAAAAAAATTGGCGTTGGCCTTAAGATCGTTGTAACTTTTTCCCATCAAGCGTTTAGCGCTAAAAATGGTATTGGCCGGATCAGCTTCTAAATAATTTTTTGCCTGCTCTCCTACTTCTGCATTGCCTAGCTCATCAAAATGAACAATACTAGGTACCAAGCTACTGCTATCAAATTCTTTTAATGCGGTGGGCAATTTACTATCGGGGTGAATAATGGCCACTAAACTATTGGTGGTTCCTAAATCTATCCCAACAATTATTTCTGCCTGTTGTAAACTTCCTGTTGCTATATTAATTGCAATTTTTGCCATGCTTCTTGTTCATTTTTTCAATTGTACAAATGTAGAATAAACCAATTCCAATGCTATTGCGATTTACGAAATGAATGGAACTAGTCTTCAACAACGGTAGTATTACTGGCATAATCGTGTAGGGGACCTCCTAAAAAAGGGCCAAAAAATAAATCGATGATCGATAATCGCACGATGCTTCTCCAAAAAATTTGTATAAAAGCAGGTTTCAAACCAACCAAATTAACCACTTTGGTATTGGTAAACCATTTGGCGGGGGATTTTGCAAAAATGGATTCGAAAAGGAGGTAATAGCTAAAAATAGTTCCAAAGAAAAACCAGCCAAAATTGTAAGAATGGTATCTCCAATACATTACATACCAGTTGTACCACCTAAAAACAAGCATGGCCAGAATGGTGATTAATAGTGTATCTATAAAAAAATTAAGTGCTCTTGTGCCATCTCCTACTTTCTGCATAAATGAATCCTTTAAAGCAAAATTACGGCTTTGCAAGGATGCCCACCTATTTTGTACATTTGCGTAAATAATTGTAGATGAGTTTAATTGCAGAATTACAATGGCGTGGAATGGTGCAGGATATTATGCCCGGAACCGAGGAATTATTGGCAAAAGAAATGGTGAGTGGGTATATAGGGTTCGATCCTACATCCGACAGTTTACATATTGGTAGTTTGGTACCTATTTTATTGTTGGTGCATTTACAAAAAGCTGGACATAAACCTTATGCCTTAGTAGGTGGTGCAACAGGTATGGTTGGCGACCCAAGTGGAAAAAGTGAGGAGCGCAATTTATTAAGTGAAGAAGTATTGTTGCACAACCAAGCTGGTGTACAAAAACAGTTGAGTAAATTTTTAGACTTTAGTGCCGATAAAAACAATAAAGCAGAAATGGTGAATAACTACGACTGGTTTAAGGATTTTAGTTTCTTGCATTTTATACGCGATGTAGG
>JAYVRC010000060.1:0-2940 GCA_043776615.1 Sphingobacteriia bacterium | reverse complement strand
TGAAGACTATGATGAATGCTTTTGGCAATAAAAGACATATTGCTAATTTAGGCCACGGAATATTACCAAATATACCTGTTGATCACGCCAAAGCCTTTGTTAGAGCTGTTCAAAATCATCAATTTAGTAATTAAGATTTATGCAAAACAGTTCTATAAAAGAAGAATGGATACAATTCATACATCAACTACAAGATGATATTTGTGCTTCATTAGAACGAATAGATGGTAAAGCAAAATTTTTGGAGGATGCGTGGGAACGCACTGAAGGTGGAGGTGGCAAAACGCGTGTAATAGCCAATGGAAATGTGATTGAGAAAGGTGGTGTGAATACTTCTGTGGTTTTTGGAGATGTTTCCGAAACAATGAAAACACAATTAAAAATTGATGGATCAAAATGGTTTGCCTGTGGTTTAAGTTTAGTTATCCATCCTTCAAATCCATTCATACCAACGGTTCATTGCAATTATAGAATGTTTGAATTGTATAGTGAACAAGATGAATTAATTGATAGATGGTTTGGTGGTGGCACCGATTTAACGCCTTATTATTTAATAGAAGAAGATGTTATTCACTTTCATTCTACTTACAAAAATATTTGCGATAAATACGATTTGTCTTTTTATCCAGCTTTTAAGAAAACCTGCGATGACTATTTTGTAAACACCCATAGAAATAATGAAAGAAGAGGAATCGGTGGAATATTTTATGATTATAAAAAGGTTGATCAGTATAAGTCGGTAGAATTTTGGATGCAACTTGCAAAAGATTGTGGCTATGGGTTTATCAATTCTTATATTCCAATCATAAACAAGAACAAAGATTTATCATTTACAGCTGAACAAAAATATTGGCAAGAAATAAGAAGAGGAAGGTATGTAGAGTTTAATTTAATTCACGACAGGGGTACTACTTTTGGTTTAAAAACCAATGGCAGAACAGAAAGTATTTTAATGAGCCTTCCTCCAACTGTTCGATTTGAATACAATTATCAACCAGCAAAAAATAGTGAAGAAGATAAATTGTTGGAAGTTTTATTAACCCCAAAAAATTGGATATAACATGTACTTACAAAGAAGAAATAGAATATTAAGACAATCACCAGCTATTCGTTCCTTAGTTGCTGAAACCATATTAACACCATGCGATTTCATTGCTCCATTATTTATTGATGAAGGTGAAAATGTATTAACGGAAATTGCATCAATGCCCAATTATTATCGCCGTTCATTAGATCTTACAATCAAAGAAGTAAAAGAACTTTGGAGCATGGGTATTAAGTGCGTTTTACTTTTTGTGAAATCAACAGATGAAACAAAAGATAACACAGGCAAAGAAGCTTGGAACAAAAATGGTTTAATGCAACGGAGCATCAAAGCTATTAAAGATGCCGTTCCAGAAATGGTGGTAATGACTGATGTTGCTCTTGACCCTTATTCATCTTATGGTCACGATGGTATTGTAAAAAATGGGGAAATTGTTAATGATGAAACTGTTGAAGCTTTGGTAAAAATGAGTATTAGTCATGCTACTGCTGGTTCAGATTTTATTGCACCAAGCGATATGATGGATGGGCGTATTGGAGCCATCAGAAAGGGTTTAGAAGAAAATGGGTTTACTAAAACTGGCATTATGAGTTATAGTGCAAAATATGCTTCTTGCTTTTATGGGCCATTTAGAGATGCTTTAGATTCTGCTCCTGGCTTTGGAGATAAGAAAACTTATCAGATGAATTATGCCAATAGAATTGAGGCTGTCAAAGAAACTTTAATGGATATTGAAGAAGGTGCAGACATAGTGATGGTAAAACCAGCAATGGCTTATTTAGATATTATACGTGAAGTAAAAAATGCTGTACAAGTTCCTGTAAGTGCTTATAATATTAGTGGAGAGTATGCTATGATAAAAGCTGCAGCTGCAAAAGGATGGATAGATGAAGACAAAGCAATTATTGAATCTTTAACCTCTATCAAACGTGCAGGTGCAGATTTAATAGCAACTTATTTTGCTAAAGACGCAGTAAGAATAATGAATAACCTATAATTAAATGAATAATACATCTACAAGCAAAAAGCTTTTTGAAAGAGCTCAACAATCAATTCCGGGAGGTGTAAACTCGCCAGTACGTGCATTTAAAAGCGTAGGGGGCACTCCTTTGTTTATTACAAAAGCGAAAGGTGCCTATTTATACGATGCAGATGGTAACAAATATATTGATTACATAGCTTCTTGGGGTCCTATGATTTTAGGACATGCTTATGAACCTGTTGTAAAAGCAATTCAAGAAAAAGCTATTTACTCAACTTCCTATGGAGCACCAACAGAATTAGAAATTGAAATGGCAGAATTGATTAAAAGTATGGTTCCAAATGTAGATTTAATAAGAATGGTGAGTAGTGGAACAGAAGCATGTATGAGTGCATTGCGTTTAGCAAGAGGTTATACAGGAAAAAATAAATTTATCAAATTTGAAGGTTGTTATCACGGACATGCAGATGCTTTTTTAGTAAAAGCAGGTAGCGGTGTAGCTTCTTTCAATATTCAAACTGTACCAGGTATTACAGCTGGTGTTGCCAATGATACTTTAACTTGTGTTTACAATGATTTGGATGCTGTAGCAAAATTAGTAGCAGAAAATAAAAATGAAATTGCAGCAATTATTATTGAGCCCGTTGCAGGAAATATGGGTTGCATTTTGCCCGAAAAAGGTTTTATCGAAGGACTTAGAAAAATTTGTAATGAAGAAAATATTGTGTTCATATTTGATGAAGTAATGACTGGTTTTCGTCTTTCGAGTGGTGGTGCACAAGAAGTATTAAATGTAAATGCCGATTTAGTTACTTACGGCAAAGTTATTGGTGCAGGAATGCCTGTTGGTGCTTTTGGTGGCAAAAAAGAAATTATGCAACACATTTCACCATTAGGTAATGTTTATCAAGCA
>JAYVRC010000059.1:0-2940 GCA_043776615.1 Sphingobacteriia bacterium | reverse complement strand
CATTGGTAATTAATATAATAGGTTCTTCTTTTTTATTCTTTTTATTTTTCGACATATACGCAAGATACAATTTACTAAAGCCTACTTTTTCTTTTTATTCGTTGTTTTTATGCTAAAATATTTAAACATCGGGTATTCTACTGGTTGTGTTGCAACAAATTTGGTTTCTAAATAAGTATCAAAAAAGTTCCACAACAATAAGCCATCATCCGATTGTGGCTCCATCATATAAAAAATAAGGTTGGCTAGAGGTTGGGCCAAATCAACCAAAAAATCTCCTTTTTCGAAACTGCGTTCTACTTTTTCATAATGCCCTTCCGCAGATGCCATTAGATGTCCCTCAAATTTTCGAGTAGATTTAGTAAATTTTTCTACAATAAAAATTTCACCAGTATATGTCTGCTTTTGATCAATAGTAATAACAGTAGCTCCTTGCTTTTTTAAATGCGCTGCTATATTAGCAAATGCTGCAGGAATAATATATCCTCTAGGCAAAGTAGCTTGAACGGTATCTTTAAAATCGGCATAATAAGTAATATTATCATACTGAACTACATTGCCAGTTTTTAATAAATTGGTATTTCCATCAGCTTTTGAAAAATTTATATAATCATAGGTTTTAAAATTATTTAATGGCTTAGCTGTTGGAACCATTTTATAACGAACGCCTTTTTGAATTTTACCTGCATTGTCAATTACATTTTTTATTGCAGCATTTTCTGCTTCTTTATTAATGAGAATTATAGTTGCAGCGTTTTTATTACAATAATCTAAAATTTCATGCACAAAAGTGTAAGTGGTGTTGATGCGTTGATAAAAACGTTCGTGTGCGAATGCTTCACTTAAAATACTCATTCTATTTCGCAATCCAATTTGATTTATTATATAGCGAGGGTGGTGATTGTAGGTATAGAACGATTTTGGAGGCCATGCTTCACGCGTATTGTAATCGCCGTATGGTCCGAAATACAAATCATTTTTTTCTTTTACTTGTTGAGTTATATAAGGTAGTATTGTTCTATTGGTATATTCATATGGTCCGGGCTGACCAGCATATAAATAACCTGGTGCCCATGTAAGTGAATAAGCATGCCATGTTCCGTTGGTAGTGTGTAAATCAACTGTCATCTGTGGATCCCAAGCAGTAATAATATTTTGAATCATTCCATTGGTTTCTGGTGCTTCCATTTTTATTCCATCACGGTTAAGATCAAGTCCTTGTCCGTTTTCACGCTCACCTGTTTCGAGTGGACTATTTTCTTGAGTTGGACGAAGGCCTTTTGCCATTTTATCATTTCCATCTGTGTTATAAATTGGGACTAAAACAATGATTTGATTTTTTAATAGATCTTTTTTATCACCCAATAAAATATCTCTCATTAACATCATGCTAGCTTCTTTGCCTTCAACTTCACCAGCATGAATATTTGCTTGAATATATACTACAAGTTTACCAGACGCTTTTGCTTGCTCTGCACTTGTTACAAGCGGGTTAGCAAGCACTACCATTGGAATATCTTTTCCTAAAGTGCTTTTACCAATGCTTCCAACATATATATTCGGACTCATTGTTTTGATGCTATTTAAAAACTGCATTACATCTGTATAAGTAGATGTTTTTTCGAAATTAGATTTTTCGGGAACTAGTATTAATGATTCGGGAAAAACTGGTTTTGTTTGAGTAAAAGCGTTGAAACAAATAGAGAATAATAGCAACGGTAGTATTTTTTTCATAAATAATTCTTGGGTTGATAAAGATGTTATAATTCAAATTCGTTAATCAATATAAATGTCAATTGATTTTCTAATTCATCCAAATCATTTGCTGCGTAATAAATTCTTTCCATTTTTACTCCATGATATTCGTGGATAATAAAATTTCTAAAAGAACGTGGCACATGCCATGGATATTTGTATTTAGTTAAAATATCATTGTCAACATGTTTTATGGCTTCTCCGATAATTAAAAATTGATATTGAACCGCGCTTTGCAGTTTAGCATCTTTTAAAAAATCGGACTCACTTATTCCTGCAACAAATTCTTTAATATTTAGTAATGCATTTAATATATGTTCCACTCTTTCTTTTGAGGTTGGCTTAACCATATATTTGTATTAGATCATTAGTTGCAGAGATCATTGCAAAGTCTTTTATATATCCTTTTTCAACTAAATCAACTTTTCTATTAATTTTATTTTCAATGATAAAAGCGATGTCTATTAAATCGAATAAAGAATATTTTTTTTTATTGTTCATTTCTACCATTATATCTAAATCGCTATTCATTTTTTCTTCCCCTCTTGCAATAGAACCAAATAACCAGGCCGATGAAACTCTTCCATCCAATTTTAGTGTAGATTTGATTAAACTTATTATACTCGCTTTTGTGGTTTTAGGTGTTGAATTATATGCTACTTTTTCTTCTGCTAATTGCAAAGCTCTAATAGCTACTTCCTCGTCTTGTAATTCATAAACAAGTTTGTCACTTAACCAAGCCACCAATAAATCGTTTTCTTTTACTTTATAATATGCAGCTAATTTCACTACAAGCTCTCTTGTTGGTTTACGTTGCCCTCTTTCTATTTTACTAAGTATTGCTTGGTCAATATCAAGATACGCAGCAACTATCCGCAAGGGAAGGTGTTTTTCCGTTCTTAATTTTTTTATTGTATCGCCTAAACTAACCATTTTGAATTTTTACTCTTTGACATTATTTGTCAAAAATATCAATTTTATTCTGTTTTTCATTTATTCAATAAATTTATTTTATAGAACAAGCCACGAAAAATAATTCAAAATAAATAAAAATAAATTTGGTAAAACTAAAAAATTTAGTATTTTGCAGCTAAATACATTAGTTATGTCAAACGCTGGAAAAAATTTACGGTATCTGCGCAAGCTTCGTGGCTGGACCCAGGATGAGTTTGCCAACAAGTTAAA
>JAYVRC010000058.1:0-2941 GCA_043776615.1 Sphingobacteriia bacterium | reverse complement strand
TTAACTTTTTAAGTCCCATAAAAGAAGCACTCCCTTCTGGAGATAAAATCAACCCTTCTAATCGAGCAACTTTATCTATTCCTTCAATCATTTCTGCTTCAGAAACCGTAACTGCTGTTCCGTTACTTTCACTAACAACAGATTGAATTAACTCATTTGCAAAAGGGTAGGGCACTGCCAATCCACTTGCTATGGTTGCTTTTGGTGAAAAGTTAATTGAAACTTTTCCGTTATTAAATTCTTGTATCATTGGATTGCAATTTTCTGTTTGTACGATGATCATTTTTGGTAATTTATTGGTTATCCAGCCTAAGTTTATCATTTGTTTAAATGCATGCCACATTCCAATTAATCCTGTACCTCCACCAGTAGGATAAATGATTGCGTCCGGTAATTGCCAATTTAATTGTTCAGCAATTTCATATCCTAGTGTTTTTTTGCCTTCAATTCTATAAGGCTCTTTCATTGTGCTCATGTCAAAAGCACCAGTTTGTGCAGCAATGGTTTTGGCTAATTTGCCACATGAATCTATAAGTCCATCTACTTCAATCAACTCTGCTCCATACAATTTGCATTCATCTTTTAAAGTAGAAGAAGTATGCTTTGGCATAATTACTGTTGCTTTAATATTTGCCTTTGCAGCATATGCACTTAAAGCACCGCCAGCATTACCAGCAGTAGGAATGATGCAATGTTCAATTCCTAATTCTTTTGCTTTAGAAATGGCAACACTTAATCCCCTAGCTTTAAAAGAGCCAGTTGGATTTTCGCCCTCATCTTTTAATAATATTTTACAACAATTAATTGATTTTGAAAGATTCTCCAAATGATGAATTGTAGTATAACCTTCACCTAAACTAACCATATTTTTAGAATCGATTAGTGGCAATAGCTCTTTGTATCGCCATATTGTTGGCGGTCTATCTGTAAGAATATTCTTCGATAATGGAGTTAAATTGTATTGTGCTAAAAGTGGTACATTGCAACAAGTTGAATACGTCTGTATTAGTTGAAAGCTATACTGCTTATTGCATTTGTAGCAATACAAGAATTGAAGTCTTGTATCTGTTGAAATAATTGATTGCACATTGCAAATCTAATTATTACGTATAACTAAAGTAAACATAAATCATTATAAACCATAACTATAAGTTATAAATACTTTTGGCTAATTTAATAAAGCGTTTATTCAGCTCGCTGGTTTCGCCCTTTCTTTGAATGATATAAAAATTCCTTTCTATCTTCAATCCCTCAAATAGTATTTCAGTTAACTCTCCGTATTTTAATTCTTTTGAAACCGATCTTTGCGGTAAAAACCCTAGAGAATCTGATTCTAATAAAAAATTCTTCAAAGCTTCTGTGCCTCCTAATCTAACTTTAATATTTAGGTTACTTATTTTGATATTATTTTTTTCGAGTGAATATTTGAGTGCCGCTAAAGTTCCACTGCCTCTTTCTCTTATGGCAATAGGCATTTGAAGGATTTCTTTTAAAGCATATTGTTTTCTTTTTGCAATCGGGCTATTGGTATTACACACTGCTACTACTTTATCAGATAAAAAAGGCTGGTAATCTACATTTGTTAGTTTTCCTCTTCCTTCTATAATACCCAAATTAATATCCTCATTCAATAATGCATCTAAAACAAGTTCCGAATTTCGGTTTAATGAACTTATGCTCATCAAAGGGTATAATTGATTAAAAGCGGATAATACTTTTGGCAGAATGTACAATGCCACAGTAGTACTTGCACCCAATTTTAATAATCCTTTTGCTTGAAATGAATCATTTAATGAGGCAATTTCAAATTCAGTTTGATCCTGAATTTTTTTAACTATTTGTAGTTTTTCATACAGTAATTTTCCAGATGAAGTAAGTTCTATATGTATGCCTTTTCTATTAAAAAGTTTTGTTTTATAGAACGATTCTAGTGCTTTAATATGATTGCTTATTGCGGGCTGTGATATGTACAAAACCTCACTAGCTTTTGAAAAGCTTTGTTGTTGCGCTACAGCTAAGAAAACTTCATGCCTAGTTGATATCATTTTTTTTATTTCGCTAAACTTTGAATTACATCGTACTTGGTAACTATATGATAATCGCCTTTGTCGTCTTTTGCTAAAACTGCTCCATTGTCTTTATTAATTAATCCGCCTATTTTTTCTACTGGGATGTAGAAATCAACCATTGGAAACGCTTGCTCCATAACACTTTCAACAGTAGCGTGTTTAATATCCGCATTGTTAAATACTTTTAAAAATAAACCCACTTCACTAATACTACCAACAGAAATATTATTGTTCATTACTGGAATATGCTCAATATCGTATTTCTTCATTAATTCTACTGCATCAGCAACAGTCTGATTGATATCTACTGTAACTAATTTTGTACCAATTCTTCCATTTACAATATCCCTAAATGTTTTAACTTCTAAAAATCCTCGCTCCATCATCCATTGATCATTGTATATTTTTCCAACATACCGGCTGCCATGATCATGAAAAACACAGACTATAATATCATCTTTTGTTAGTTGATCTTTTAACTGCATCAACCCTTGTAAACAGCTTCCTGCACTATAACCACAAAACAATCCTTCTTCTTTAGCAATTTTTCTAGCCATTATTGCACCGTCTCTATCTGTTACCTGCTCAAAATGATCAATCACACTCATGTCATAATTTTCAGGAACAAAATCTTCGCCGAAGCCTTCACTAATATAAGGGTGAACAAAACCCATATCAATTTTGCCCGTATTATAATAATTGGTAAGAAGTGATCCATACACATCTATTGCCCAAACTTTGATGTTTGGATTTTTTTCTTTTAAATACATTGCAGTTCCAGTAACAGTTCCTCCTGTTCCTGCTGTACAAACAAAATGGGTGATTTTTCCTTCAGTTTGTTCCCAAATTTCTGGGCCAGTACTTTCATAATG
>JAYVRC010000057.1:0-2943 GCA_043776615.1 Sphingobacteriia bacterium | reverse complement strand
CAAGTTCTTTAAAATAATCGAGGTGATTGATAATTCCTTGCAAATCGCCGCCATGCCTTACTATTGGGCTCTTCGTATCACAAACAGTATCGCGGTAATTAGAGAATTGATCATTTGTTTTATCACCGTTACAAAAACGGTCGGGCATTAATAGATAAACAAAATCTTTTGAAGTAATTCCATTTACAAAACTTTTGCCAGCGCCGGTCCTACGCTGCTTTAGCGGCCAAATAACTGTATTTAATTTTTTGTTCGAGGAAAACGTTATCATTACATTTCCTGGTTTTGCTGATGGAGCAATCAACAAATCTAAGCCCATGTATTTTCCATTTTCGAAGGAATGTTTTTTTTGCAACTGTACCCCCGGATAATTAATTTTTACTTGTTCATTTTTAAATCCTTCGTACTCACCTTTTACAATTAGCTGTACTTTATTCCATTTCATACCAACATACCAATTGCTAGGATAAACCGTTGCATATTGAGCAATAGTTCTATTGAATATAATAATCAAACAAATCAGGATTATAAATTTTCGAAACATACCTTTATTTTTAAATTAACTAATCTTCTTCTTTAACTACAATTGCACAAATAATTCCCGCAAGTATTAATAATACACCTCCAACTTGCACTGCCAATAAACGATCATTGTGTAAAAAGTTTACCATTATTTTTCCAAAAAATAATGATGCGATAATTTCTGGTAGTACAATAAAAAAATTAAAAATACCCATGTAAATACCCATCTTAGCAGCAGGTATACAACCTGCTAACATAGAGTAGGGCATTGAAAGAACAGATGCCCAGGCAATACCAACCATACCCATCGACAAATAAAGCATGGTTGGATTCTCAACATAATTTACTGAGATAAGTCCTGCCCCACCTATTAACAAACAAATGGTATGAGTATATTTTTTACCAATTTTGCCAACCCAAAAAGGCAATGAAAATGAAAATGCAAATGTTACCAAATTTAAAATAGCAGAGGTTGTATTGGCAAATTCTAACCCTTGAGTATATAAATCACTATTATTAATCGGATCTCCTTTAAAAATATCAGATGCAACACCTGTACTGTAATAAAACCACATTAAGAACAATCCAGGCCATGTTAAAAAGTTGACCAATGCCAATCTTTTCATTCTATCAGGCATATTAACAACAGATTCAAAAATTTCTTTTACACCACCGCCAAATCCTTTATTCGATTCTTTAACTTTATCTCTCCAGTTAAGATCTGCTGGAGGATATTCTTTACTTTTAATGACCGTATACAATACCGCAATTAAAAAAACTGCGGCACCAATATAAAAAGAGTACATTATATTCTGTGGAATACCTCCAGCTGTTTTATCTCTTGAAACACCCAACCATTGAACTAATTTTTGAGGTAGATAACCAGCAACAAAAGATGCCAATCCAATAAACATACTTTGCATTGCAAAGCCCATTGGTTGTTGTTTTTTATCTAAATTATCTGCTACAAATGCTCTAAATGGTTCCATGCTCACGTTGATACATGAATCGAGAATCCATAAGGTTCCTGCTGCCATCCAAATGGTTGAAGCATTGGGCATAATAAATAATGCCAATGAACTAAGAATTGCACCTACTAAAAAATAAGGTCTTCTTCTTCCCAATTTCGGATGCCATGTACGATCACTCATGTATCCGATAATAGGTTGAATAATTAGTCCCGTCATAGGAGCTGCCAACCATAATCCAGGAATTTGTTCGGGTGTAGCGCCCAGGTACTCATAAATGGCACTCATATTACCCATTTGAAGGCTCCATCCAAATTGGATACCAAAAAAGCCAAAACACATATTCCAAATTTGCCAGAAACTCAGTTTTGGAAGTTGGGTTGTACTTGAAGTTGACATAGCAATCGATGTTTAGTTAAGCAAAAAAGAACCGTATATAATTTACACTGCTCAATATACAATAAAAAACATCCTCAATTAGAGGATGTTACCAATCAAATTATAGAAATTATTAAATTACAAATCCATCTGGTAAAATTGCCCTTTTCTTTACAACAACTATACCATCTTTTACTGTGTACAAGGGATGATCTATATTGGCTAAATGCTTACCCCCATTAATTCTAACATCATTCCCAATTCTGCAATTTTTATCAATAATGGCATCTTTTATATAACATCTTTCGCCAATTCCAATTCTTGGTAATCCATGCTCAATATTATTGGCCATTTCTTCTATTGTCTCATAATAGTCATTTCCCATGATATAGGTAGAAACTACTGTGCTACCATACCCAATTCTGGAACGTATGCCCACAATACTTTGTTCTATTCTGCTTGCATTGATAATTGAACCTTCCGCAATAATGGTTCTTTCTAAAGTTGTGCCACTAATTTTAGCAGGCGGTAGCATTCTTGCTCTGGTATATACTGTTTTTTCATTGTCGAACAAATTAAACAAAGGCACTTCTTGTGTTAATGCTAAATTGGCTTCATAAAATGAATAGATATTCCCAATGTCAGTCCAGTAGCCATCATACTGAAAACTAGCTACATTGTAGTTCTCTATTGAGTCTGGAATAATTTCCTTACCAAAGTCGGTAGCGTCTGGATGAGCTTCATTTAAAAGCTTGTATAATATTTGTTTGTTAAAAATATAAATACCCATTGATGCTAAATAATTCCTCCCCGATTTTTGCATTTCTACACCAGTATCGCTCGACCAATCCGCTAGAATATCTTTACTTGGTTTTTCTATAAAAGAAGTGATTTCATTTTGTTCATTGGTTTTTAAAATCCCAAACTCAGGTGCATCTCTAGCATCAACAGGAATGGTAGCAATTGAAATATCTGCTTTCCTATTTTTATGATTTTCCAACATCTCACTAAAATCCATCTGATACAATTGATCTCCACTTAGTATCAAAATGTACTCGAATTCCATGCTAGTAAT
>JAYVRC010000056.1:0-2951 GCA_043776615.1 Sphingobacteriia bacterium | reverse complement strand
GTCAACGTTTATCACTTAAACAAATCACAAAAGTTGGGCTTTGTTTGGCTTTACTTGTTGCAGGCGGATTCGTTGTGTTTATGAATTTTGCAAATAGTGATAAAGCATTCGCTTATGTAAATGGCGATTATCGTTCTAAAGCTTCAGGGAACTGGGCGTTAGCTACTACATGGGAGAAATACAATGGAACAACGTGGAGTGCTGCCATCACAGCTCCAAATAGCACTAATTTGAGTATTTATATAATGACTGGCAATACAGTTACTGTGGGTTTAAATGTAACTGTTGATCAAGTAGTAGTAAACGCTGGTGGAATACTTGCAGTTAACTCTGGTATTACCCTCACTCTCGCTAATGGCTCAGGGACGGATTTGGATGTAAGTGGTAGTTTTAAAAATGCTGGAATAGTTTCAACATCAGGCGGCGTAACTATCGTTTTTCAAAGTGGTGGAAAGTACCAGCATAATTACACAACTACTGCAGGTACTATTCCTTCGGCAACATGGAATGCAGGTTCTATATGTGAAATTATTGGTTATACAACGAATGCTACTGTACCTTCTGGATTGCAAACGTTTTCCAATTTTACATGGAATTGTCCGTCGCAAGCAAATGATATCAATTTAAATGGTGGCATCACAACAATTGGTCAAGCATTTACTATTGCATCAACAGGAACTAAACAATTACTATTAGCTAGTGGCAGTACAAACCTAAATGTAGGAACAGATTATATCCAAACAGGTGGAACTTTTGTTATGTCTACATCAAGTAGTGCTTCAAATACATTAACTATTGCTGGAAATTATACTCAATCAGGAGGAACTTTTTCGGTTGTGAATGGAAGTAGCGCTACTGGAACAATAAAAGTTGCTGGTAATTGGTCGCATACTTTAGGTACAATAACCGTAGGTGGTAATACCAGTACGACAGCAGGAATTCAGTTTAACGGTTTAGCTAAACAAACATTTGTTTCTGGAGGAACTGTTACTGGTAATATTGATTTTGTTGTTAACACTGGTTCCACTTTATCAATGGGAACGAGTATTGTTGGAGGAAGAAATTTCACTTTGGCATCTGGCAGTTTTTTAGAGATTGGCTCTCCCGCAGGTATTACAAGCTCTGGCGCAACAGGAAATATTCAATCAACTGGAACTAGATCATTAAATGCTTCCGCAGATTATACATACAATGGAACTTCTGCGCAAGTAACTGGAAATGGGTTGCCATCAACTATAAACAATATTATCTTAAATAATAGCACGGGTTTAACATTAACAAATACTGTTACTGCAAGTACAGGTATCACATTTTCAAGTGGAATAATTACTACTGGTGTTAATGAATTGAGGACTACGAATAATTCTACAAGTTGTATTACAGGAAATTCATCCACAAATTATGTGATTGGAAACCTTCGTCGCACAGTAAGTTCATCAGGTACCTACACTTATCCAGTAGGTACTTCTAGTTATTACGAACTATTAACTGTTACCTTAAATAGCGTATCTGGGTTTAGCACTTTATTAGGATCATTCACAAATGCAAATCCTATTAATCCTTCTTACCCTTTAACTGGAATTGTTGCGAGTGAAGCACATATTGATAGCATGCTCAATTATGGTTACTGGACATTGACACCAAACAGTGCACTTACTGGTGGTAACTATAGTATTAAAGCTGCTATGAAAGGCTTTACGAACACCATTTCATCAGTTTATTATTATCCAATTTTAGTTAGAGCAAACACAACTTCATCATGGCAACAAAGTGGAAGTGATGCAGCATTTAAATATAGTGCTGGAACATTAACTGCAAATAAAAGTGGATTAAGTTCCTTTGGAGATTTAGGAATTGGTTTCGGTCAAGGGCCACCTATTTTAAGTTTTGATAATCATACTTTAATTTCTGGTGTTGATTTGCAAGTTGGAGCAGTTTATCTTGTTACTGATGTTGGAATGGGTTTAGATGCATGGATTGAAGTATTAGATTTTACTGGGGGAGCTTCCATTTCCGACATTGATAATTTTACAGGAAGTAATGGATATGATGATGCATGGCAACCGTTTATTAATTGCGCATCAAATACAGCTTCATCGGTAGGTTGGAAAATAACATTTAAAGTTGGCGGAACATCTAGAGATACAATTTTACCTAACATTGTTTTCGCCGCTATTGATGTTGACGGTGATGGATCAGCATTAAAAGAATTTGTTACAGCATATAAGCCATACAGTATTTCACAAGCTTCTAGTTCTACTTTAGTGATTTCGAAAACAGGTAATGATTTTACAGCAACTGCTGGAACCCTTAATTCAATCTCAAGTATTGATACCAATCACACAGAAGCAATGTTTATGGTGAACTATAGGAATATAAATAACTTTAGTTACAGAACTGGTGTAACTACAACTGGAGGCTCACAAGTAAGACAAGCATCATTGTATTTTAAATCATTCTTTAATTTTCCTGTAACAACTTTACCGATAGAGTTATTGTATTTCGAACCTAAATTAATTGGCAATGATGTGGAAATATCTTGGGCTACTGCAACTGAAAAAAATAACGATTACTTTACCATCGAAAGATCCGCTAATGGAAAGGATTTTGAACAAATATTTAGAAAGCAAGGAGTAGGTACAAGTCAAGTAAAACACTATTATTCTTTAATAGATAAGAGCCCACAAAAGGGAAATAATTATTACCGTTTAAAACAAACGGATTATGATGGAAAATTTGCCTACTTCCCAATAAAAGTAGTTCGTTATGAAACCACTGAAATTACAAAGAACATTTCATTTCAAAATATTAGTCCTAATCCTTTTACTGAAAATTTTAAAATTAATTTCAGCTTAAAGAAAGATGTAACGATTGATTTTACATTAATCAATTCATCAGGACAAATAATTGCAAAAGAAAAAATTGATGGAACGGAAGGATATAATTCTTTT
>JAYVRC010000055.1:0-2952 GCA_043776615.1 Sphingobacteriia bacterium | reverse complement strand
CTTCGTGTGCACTTATAGCTGTATTATATACTGTTATTCTTTCACCTATACGAATATTTGCAGGAAAATTAGGATTGTGTTGAGTTGTCATAATTGTACCAGAAATATCAGTTGTAACTTGAGCCAAAGCCGAAGGAACATCTTTATCAGGATATTCAACATTCAATGCATTGGCTGACATATCTTCAAAAAATTCCATACCATAACCAAAGGAAGTACTATTTTTAAATGTTGCAGGAGTATCTATTCTAGCACTAACAGCAACAGATTCAGTAAGGAATATATCAGGACTAATAGTTATGTCATGTCTATTTCCTTCAATACCTTCTAAAAATTGACCATTATTATCATAATGAGAAGCTATAGATAATACAAATCCATAATAATTACCATTCCCCCAATAAGCAGCATTTACATAAGGTGTAAATATAATATCTGCCTTTACCAATTTAGAAACTTCTAGAACCCTATCAGATGAAATCATATTATTACCTATAGAGTTTGTATTATAAGTTTGAATACTTGTACATCTATTTCTAAAGTTTTTAGTAACATAATTAAATATTGTTTGATTTTTTTCAGAATGCCAAGAATCATATAAGTTATGATTATTAATGGCATTTTCACCAAAGTCAGATAATATATAATTAATTATTGGAGGTATTATAGGTATTATAGGTATTGGAATTATAATTATAGGGTCTATAACATGACAATCAATAGGATTCATTCTATAATAAACAAATCTATTAATTGTCATTAATTCCTTAAGACTTTTACTCATATTAAACTACATTATTTGGAACAAACACATTTAGATTTCTACAAAATATATGAGTATTTACTGAAGTTAGACCAATAGCATACCCAGCATCAGTTGTACAAGTACAAAATTGAAAAATAGCTCCTGTAGTAGTGGCTCCTCCACCACCAAAAGAATAATCTCCACCAGTACAATTAGTAAAAGTACCTGATACAGTACCTCCTCCACCACTACCAAATGAATTATTTCCACCAGTACAATTATAAAAAGTACCGGATGCAGTATTTATACCACCGAATGAACCTATACCACCAGTACAATTAGTAAAAGTACCTGATGCAGTACCTCCACCACCAAATGACTCTATACCACCAGTACAATTAGTAAAAGTACCTGATACAGTACCTCCTCCACCACCAAATGACTGGTCACCACCAGTACAATTAGTAAAAATACCTGATACAGCACTTCCATCTCCACCACCAAATGATTGGTTACCACCAGTACAATTTGTAAATGTTCCTGATGCAGTACCACCACCACCGAATGAATAGTCACCTCCAGTACAATTTGTAAGCGTACCTGATGCATTACCTTCAGTACCGAATGAATAATCACCTCCAGTACAATTTGTAAATATACCTGATGCAGTACCACCACCACCACCAAATGAATTATCACCTCCAGTACAAGTATCACATACTAAATTAAGTAAATTATTAGCAATTGTAAAAGCATTTACTCCACAATTAATACCTTTAATAAATGTCTTTCCAGTAGTAGTTACATTAATACCGTCTATCATTACATCTGCATTACCTGTTAAAGAAACAATATCAATTCCAGCTGAATTATGTAGAAACTTAGTAGCACCAAAAGTATACTCACCGGGAGCTATAATTATTGTTGTTGACAGCGTATTAAGTGTTTGCGAAGTATCTGTTTGAAGCGTAGAATTAGCTAGAAGAAAGGTATAGGTACTTCCTATTGGTATATCTATGTTCGTAGTATATGGATTAGGAGGCCCTACCGTCAAAAATGATTGTCCTTTATAAATCATAAAAGTAGTAGGTACTCCAGCTGGAAGATTACCTAAATATATTGGCATAGTTTTAGCTACTTCATAAGCAGCCTGTAATTCTATTGCATTTTGTGCAGGTGTACCAGTACCATATACCATTACATATTTAGTACCATCAAGGGATTCTTTGTTAATTTTTTTTGCCAGTTCATCTGTAACCGCCTTTTGGCTCATACCTTTGGTTGAATCCTGTCCTGTTGCTGTGGCATATTCAATATTAGCAATAAGCCCATATCTTAACAGCGGATCGTATTTGAATTTACTTGACATTTTTTTTAATATCTTAAATTAAAATAGTAGTTTCTAACATGGTCAGGGTTGAAATTGTACGAATTTAACCCCCATGGATAGAGTGTATATATTTTTGTTTCAATTTTTCCCGTGCCGACATTAATCTGATCAAATTGTATGTTTAATTCTATTTTCCAACAATTTCCATCGCTCGATTTTAATTGTTTCCAACATATATACGTAAGTTTAGAGCCTACTGGATATTTAAGAAGCCCAAATTCAGACATATACAGCGAATAATTTGCATCTGGATTGTCTACCTGAAAAATAAGATCCGGCGTTCTTATATCCTCAAAAAAACGTGGTTTATCTGGTCGTTGCTCTATAATTGCTCCTATTGGGTCGCCTATAGGATTTCCACCATCACGCGGCACCGTCACATAATCATACCATTTTTCGTACATGATATTATATTTTATTGATTAGTAAATAGTTTATATCCCAGCAATGCACCGAGAATCACAAAAACAGCGATAATAATATAGTCTAAAGTTGTCATTTCAGTTTTTTTTTAAAAAGTACCACATCTTTGGCGCGGCGCGTTACCAGTCCTGGCAGCGATACGCCCTTTGAAAAATGATATTTCGATATCAGGGCGGTTGCTCCGTCCCAATTCTCGTTTTGAATGAGTGGTATAAAGTTTTTTATAACTCCGGTTCCGGCGTTATACAGCAAATCCACCATTGCATCAAATTGATTTTGGTTTAAATCTAAATTGTTGGCGTTTAGTACGCGTTCTACCTTTAGCAGGTCATCAACCAAATACGCATCGGCTTGCGCTTGCGTAATCACATCGCCGGGGTTTACTCCGCCGGTA
>JAYVRC010000054.1:0-2952 GCA_043776615.1 Sphingobacteriia bacterium | reverse complement strand
AATTGAAAAGATGGATAATTAGGCAGCAATAAAAATTGACCCTTTAATAAATTCATTTCAAAAAAGGTACGCCTTTCTATTGAGGGTAAACTGAATATATCCATATTACCCATCATAGATTTTTCAGCCGATAAAGAAAACCATGATAAAGAAAATAGTTTAGCCCTTGCTTTCTCAATTATATCATGGTTATGATACCATAGTTTAGGCCTGAGTCCTGTAAAATAAAGAGCTACTTTATATGCTAGTAGAGAAAAGGGATCATAACATAATACCCACTTGGGTTTATTTTGTTTGATGCTATTTAATACCGCCTTAGTGTACTTTCCAAAAAAATAAAATTTCCACCATATACTTTTAGAAATAGTATCTCTCAAATTCATTTGATCTCCAACGGTAACAATTGAACAATTATCTGGATAAGACCAGGTACTTTTTAACTGTGCGGTAGTAACCAATGTTACATCCTCAAAAACATTGGATAAACAACCAACCGCATTTAACGTAGGAGGAAATAATTCAGGGTGGTTAAAAGAAACAACAACAAGGCTTTTTAACTTCATACTTTACTAGGCTTTCCCTGATAAATACAATTTTTGTTGAAACTTTTTAAACAAAAAAATCGGCGTAATAAGACCTGCTAATGAAAAAAATAAATAGTAACCCATCAATTGTATTCTTTTTAAAACGGGGATATTCGCTATTCGTTTAAATACCTTTAACTGCAAGCCTTTAACTAATCCTACTGCACCAATAAAGGAATTGTTCATTCTATAATTTAATAACCAATAGGGATACGTTCTACTATAAATTCTTTGTATCATTTTATAGTAAGCATGTTGGGCATTAAGCCCAGCATCTTCAAATGCCATCATTGTTACATAAGAAAAATTAGGTAGCCCGCCATCTAAGGTTTTAAAATCTTTCCAACTATGGGGTAAAGTATCTTTATAAGAATTGGCTTCTTTACCACCAATATAAATATGACTTTTAACCAGTGGTCTTTCAATAGTAAATAACCGACCACCTTTTAAAATAAGCAACGTACATAAGTACAGTTGAAAGTAAATACTCTTATCTGCCTTATCTGTATTAATTGCCATAAAGGATGCTCTTTTCATAATAATACCGGCAATAAAACTAAAACTTGAATAATAGTTTAATGCAATGGCTTCACTACTTCCTATCACCGAATTGCTAGAAGCTCTTGCCTGCACTTCATTTTCATTGATGTATTCACAGCTATTACAAAATCCTATTTCTGGATAGCCATTTTCTTGCAAAAAATTCACCAAAAAAGCAATATCATCTTTCTTGTTAAGGGTATCATCGTTTCCCAAAATAAAACAGTATTGCCCAGTTGCTAGTTCCAAAGACTTTCGTGTATTTCTATCGTAACCAGCGTTTTCTTGAAAGCGATGATATATAATAGGGTAACGATAACTTTTTTGAATAGATTGAATAACAGCTTCCGTATCATCGGTAGAGCAATCGTCAGAAATAACTACTTCAATGTGTTCATAAGTTTGTTGTTCAATATACTTTAATGAAGCTACTAAATAGGCTGAACGATTGTACTGTGGAATACAAATAGATATCTTAACTGGAGTCTGTACTTGATTCAAATTAAATGTATTTATTGATAACATCGTATAGTGCTGTAATGCGATGATGGTAAGAATATCCCGAACGAATGCTTCTTTTAGCTGCCGCTTCTTTTATAGCTTGAACCTTGTATAGCCCTTTTTGAATAGCTTGAATTTTATGATTTAATTCATGGGAAGTATCAAAAAAAATGGCTTCTTTATCTTCTTCAAAAAAATATTGATGCTCTTCTGTTCTGTTAGCAATCATTAAACCTCCCACACCTGGTACTTCAAAAGTTCTCATATTATGAGATGACTCTATTAAATTTTGTTTTCGAAGTAAATTAATACAGCACAATGCATTTTGCGTAACTGTATCATAAGCTTCATTGTATAAAGAACAATCTTGAAAAGAGTGTTTTAGTTTTTGATTACTAATAGCTGCTTTTTTCCAACTAGCCGGACCGTATATTTTTAAGGGTATAACAGAAAGACTACCCAATATGTTTGCCCTTTCTTTATCATAAGCTCCTATAAAAGTAATATCATTATTGGTTGTTGGTTGTATTTGTTTTGTTCTTGTTTCATCGTAACCAAAAGGAATCCAATAAGCATTAACCTTATACTGTTGTTGCAGAGCTTCGACAATTTTTTTACTGTAACTAAAATGAATATGGAAAAAGGGAATAGATTGTTTTACAAAATTATTTCCTGAACCAGATGAGAAATAATGAAAAGGATGATCGGGATTATAATTACAAACCAATACATTCTTGGTATTCCTTAATGTTTCAATTGTTTCAGGAAATAAATCCATTCCCTTAAAAACAATCACCACTTGCGGTTGTATAGATGTAACGTTTGCGATTATTTCTTCATTTAGGTGTTGTAATAGTAAACGAGGTGTTGTTCTTAATAAAACTTTATTGATAATGCTTTTATTTCTTAGGGTATTTACTTTTTGCTGCATATTGAAAAGTGAAACCTGTACACCAGCATGAGATAGCACTCTAATAAACTGGTGTTCTAATGCTCCAGAACCAAAAGCACCTACCAATAAAATTTTAACAGGCAACATCATTTGCAGTTATGCTCAGCACCTGTTTAAAATGTTCTTTTATTAGAATTCCTTTTTGAGTAGCGGTCTTATTCTCACTAAAAATTGCTTGCTCTATGGCATTTTTTAGTGCCTCTTTATTTCCTGCTTTAAAAACAGGTTGGTCATAATATTTTGCCAATGCTGCCACACCGCCAATATCAGAACCAATAACCGAACAACCGCATGCAATAGCTTCATGAAAAACCATAGGACCTGTTTCAATCCACATTGATGGGATAATGAGTGTATCGTGTTGTTTATAAACAT
>JAYVRC010000053.1:0-2975 GCA_043776615.1 Sphingobacteriia bacterium | reverse complement strand
CTTTGGGGCTAATACCTAATTACATCGGCAAACAATTCATCACTCAATAATTTACGCAATATTGTATCTGCAAAAACGGTCTTATAATTGATCCATTTTCCGTTAATTTTTATTTGTTGATATACCAGCCGTACACCGTGACTATAATCTGCATACCAGTTAACATGACCAGTATACAAAGGTTGTATTGGTTTGCCATCTAACTTATGCCATCCGTATATTGCAACTCTATTGGGTTTAGATGAACGGGTTAGCAAGTCGCTAATAACCACATCTTTTTTTATTCCAGCAATCAATCCTTTTTTACCATTGCGTTGACCTTCTATTATTAAATGATGTTGCCACATCGTAACCGAACTATCTCTATAAATGTATAGGGGCACAGGTACTAACTTTACTTTAGCTGCTTTATAAATATCATCCACCATTTTACGTGTTGGTAAAAAACATTTTAAGCTATCTGCAATTAATTGTGCAGCTATAGGAGTAAGTGGAATTCTTGCCCAATCGGTTGAATTGCCTACAGATAAATAATCTGGTGTTACATAATAGGTGGCATTAATAGTTTGCTGGTGTAAAGAATCATAAATGGAAACATTCACTGGCACTAGTTTAAACATAAATGCAGGTAGGTTGCTTGTAAGTATTTTATCTACTGCCAATGAATCTCGTTGCTTCCACTGCATTGTATTTGCTTGTTCATAAAAAGATGAACCACTAATAGAATCACTACCCTTTTTTATATGCAAGCGAGGTGCTGAACAACCGCATACAAATACAAATAATAAAATGCTATATATTTTCATTGCCAATCTTATTCAGCTATAATTCCTACTCCCAATAAATATTCTGCTATTTGAACTGCATTTGTTGCTGCACCTTTGCGAAGGTTATCACTAACAATCCACATATTCAGTGTGTTTGCTTGTGTTTCATCTCTTCTAATTCTTCCAACAAATACTTCATCTTTATCATGTGCCCAAAGTGGCATAGGATATATTTGATTGGCTACATCATCTTGAACAATTACACCTGGTGCATTCGCCAAAATATCTTTCAACTCTACCAAATCAAAATCATTTACAAATTCTACATTAACACTTTCGCTATGCCCACCAACAACTGGAATACGAACTGTTGTAGCTGTTACTTTAATAGAATCATCTTGCATTATTTTATTGGTCTCTTTTACCATTTTCATTTCTTCTTTGGTATAACCATTGTCTAAAAACACATCAATTTGAGGTATCACATTTAAATCAATTGGATATTTGTAAGCCATTTCTCCTTGAACATTTTTACGCTCATTATACAATTGATCCACTGCTTTTTTACCAGTACCAGTAACACTTTGGTAGGTGCTAACCACTACTCTTTTAATTGTATATTTAACATGCAATGGTTGCAATGCAACAACCATTTGTATGGTTGAACAATTAGGATTGGCAATAATATAATCGTCTTTAGTTAAAACCGATGCATTCACTTCTGGTACTACTAATTTTTTTGTAGGATCCATTCTCCATGCAGATGAATTATCTATAACTCTAATACCTGCTGCTGCATATTTAGGGGCCCACTCTAATGATGTACTTCCACCTGCCGAAAATATGGCTACTGCTGGCTTTGCGGCAATTGCTTCTTCCATACTTACTACCTTATAAGCTTTACCTTTAAAACTTATTTCTTTACCAACCGATCTTTCTGAAGCTACAGGTATAATTGCTGTAACTGGAAAATTACGTTCTGCTAAAACTTGCAACATTTTTGTTCCAACTAAACCTGTTGCACCTACTACTGCTACTTTCATTGTTTGTTCCCCCCGATTTTTCTCGCTTTACGAGTTTTTTTTGATTAAAAAAAAGACCTTCCATTTTGGAAGGCCTCGTATAAAGTTTATATATAAACGTAGAGTTACCTTCTTATTAGATCGGTTTTTTTATACGTTTTGTATGTTTATTAATCATCATTGAAAAACGAATATAACAAATTATCCTAGTGAAATATCAAAATTTACCAATTGAACAAATTCTTCTAATCTTGTATCAATATCACTTTTAGAAATTTCTCTCAAACGTTCTGTCCCAAATTTTTCTACACAAAAAGAAGCCATTGCACTTCCAATAACAATTGCTGTTTTCATATTTTCAAATGAAATATTGTTTGTTTTTGCTAAATGTCCAATAAACCCGCCAGCAAATGTATCTCCTGCTCCAGTTGGATCAAATACTTCTTCTAAAGGTAATGCAGGTGCAAAAAATACTTTTTTGTTATGAAACAATAAAGCACCATGTTCCCCTTTTTTAATTATCACATATTTTGGACCCATTGCCATAATACTTGCTGCTGCACGCACCAATGAATAGTCGCCACTTAGCTGTCGAGCTTCACTATCATTCACCATCAAAACATCTACCATAGAAATGGTTTTCTTTAAATCGTCCATTGCAATATCCATCCATAAATTCATGGTGTCTAATACAATTAGTTTCGGACGTTTATTTAATTGCTCAATTACGCTTTGCTGAACTGCTGGCGCTAAATTACCCAACATTAAAAATTCGCAGTCCTGATAACTTGCTGGAACAACTGGCTGAAAATTTTCTAACACATTTAACTGAGTTTCTATTGTGTCTCTGCTATTCATATCCATGTGGTAGCGGCCACTCCAAAAAAATGTTTTTTCATCCTTTTTAATTTGTACACCTTCCAAATCAACATTTCTGCTAGTTAGAGCGTCTAATTCATCTTGTGGAAAATCTCCACCAACTACAGAAATTTGTTTAACAGGAACAAAATTGCTTGCACACCAGGCTAAATAAGTACCTGCACCACCTATAATTTTATCTGTTTTACCAAAGGGTGTTTCTATAGCATCAAAAGCCATTGACCCCACTACTATTAAAGACATAGATTAAATTTTGTTATAAGTGGGCGAAATTAGGGCATTAGCTGCAGAATTAAGAATTGTTGTA
>JAYVRC010000052.1:0-2977 GCA_043776615.1 Sphingobacteriia bacterium | reverse complement strand
GCCACATATAATAAGATGGTGCCTGATTAGACAAGCTATTGTAACGTTCTACTGCTTCTTGTACAACCCTAGGAGATGGACTAACACCTCCATTATTTAGGTTGATGATATTGGAGTTCACCGTATATGCCTGTTGTATTATTTGCCAATAATCTTCATTAGCCGCGGCTTCAACAGGAGACAAATGTTGAATTTTATACGCAGCATCGGCAAAAGATTGAGCATTTAAGGCGTTAAAATATCCATAGCCTGCAAAAACACCAGACAATGCGCCTACTTTTTTAATGAAAGACCTACGTAGCTCCATGTTTCAATTTTTGGTTAAATTAAACATTATAGCTGATTTTCGGTTATATCTTTGCAGAGAATAGATAGAATAAATGGATAAAAAAATATATTTATTGGGATCGATTTTGTTACTCATTGGTTTGAATAACCCTATTGTAGCTCAATGTTCAATTTGTACAAAAACTGCATCTCAATTAGGAGAAGGCCCTGCTGCTGCGCTTAATTCAGCTATTATCTATTTGGCATTTACCCCATTTGCCATTGTAGCTTTTATCGGATACAAATGGTGGAAGAACGAGAAAGAAATTAATCAAGATTGATAAAAATTAGGTTTTCGTCCTTCATATCGAATGAAAAATTATATTGACTAATTGCTTTAAATACCGATTTAGAAGTCCCTCTTTTCATATTATCATGTAATTCAATAACTACAGCTCTTGTTTTAGGAAGCCACTTCTCATAATTACTCTCAAACACTTCTTTTTCGGATCCTTCAATGTCAATTTTTAATAAATCAATCCTCTCCCATGATTGTTCCTTCATAATTGTTGGAATACAAATGGCGGGAATAGCATTTGGATTATCCGCTGTGGTTTCTGCAACCATAAAAGCATTCTTAACACCATCTGTATTGGTAATAGCTAAATGAACATCTTTATTCCAAAGCCCTTTACAAAATGCTTTTACGTTTGGATAGGGTGTAATATTTTGAGATAATATTTCAAAATTTTCTTTGCTTGGCTCAATTGCTACAATATTGCTCTGAGGAT
The DNA here is from genome assembly GCA_043776615.1 of Sphingobacteriia bacterium. Lineage (GTDB taxonomy): Bacteria > Bacteroidota > Bacteroidia > Chitinophagales > Chitinophagaceae > Sediminibacterium. Next base: position 1,919 of record JAYVRC010000052.1, on the reverse strand, counting down.
ATTTGTATGAAAAATAAACAGATGCTAGCCCGATATTAGCACCTGCATCAATAATATTTTTAAGCTCAAATGGAAAATGAATATTATACTGATCTCGTAAAAAAACCTGATCAAAAGTATAATAGTCGGAAGTATTTGGTCGCAAATAAAATGAGCCTTTGTATTTTGAAGTAGACAATTCACCAAAAGGTCTAATCTTCACTCTGATGTATAATTTAATAGCATCAACTAATCCAAAAGCTTTAACCATTTTTTTAAATCTAGATGCCATAACTATTATTATTAACACATTGTTTTATAAAGTTGAAGATACAACTTAGCTGCTTTATCCCAACTGAATTGCTTTGAATGCTCTTTTATTAAAAGGCTTCGATTTTCTTGTTCATCTTTTTCAATTGCATTTTGTAACAAGGCTTGCATAGATTCTCTATTAAATTCAGAAAAATAATGTGCACAATTTCCTCCTACTTCAGGCAAAGGTCCTTCATTGGACAACAGTACAGTTTTGCCAAAATACATGGCTTCTATTACTGGTAACCCAAAGCCTTCTGCCAAAGAGGGAAATAAAAAAGCTTTGCAATTTGAATAATACCAATATTTCTCAGCTTCTGAAATAGCTCCAGTAAAAATTAGCTGATCTAAAACTCCCAATCTAATTGCTTCGCTAATAATAAATTGCTTATAGGTTTCACTCTGTGTGATACCAGTTATGATTAATAGCTGATTGGTGTTTACTAATAATTCTAATAATACATGAAAATTTTTTTTCGGGGCAATGGTTCCAATAGTATACAGAAAAGGCTGTGTTGGAATGAAAGATGGAGATAACATTTTAATAGATTCATCTACTCCACAACCATTATAAATTATAGTAACTGGCTTATGTTTTAATTGAATATGCTGTTGCAATTCACTTGCAGTAAACTGCGAAATTGCAACAATAGCATCTGCCCTATCAATTTTTTTTTGCAAGTCGATTATATAATTTTTTTTTCTGCTGGCCGACTTCTGCTGATCATACAAAAAATTTAAATCATGTACCGTTAACACAATGGGTATCTTTTGTTTGTAGGGATAAAAATTTGTTGTTTGATGCGTAGCGTGCCAACAATCAAACTCTTTAAAAGATGGCATGGCTATTTTATGAAGCGATTTTTGATGTAGGTATTGAGGGCCTTCCCCAAAATAACCTTCCAAAGATTTTGGTATATAAAATCCGATTGCTGGGTCGTTTTCGATTGTGTTTTTAACCAAAGCTTCTCCCAATCCTTTGCAAAAATGATATAAGCCCGTATTCGGATATTTCATCCGCTCACAATCAATTATAATATTTTTAGTAATATTATTCACTATACTATTTTCAAAAACATTTTTAAACTATACAACCAACGCCTTATTAATGACCTTCGCTTAAATGCAAGTATTCTTTTATTATAACGAAAGAAAATAAACATCCGTAAAAAGTTATTAGGCAACGAAAAACTACGGTAGCTTTTAACTAAAAGTCTAAAAATATTTTTTTGCTCAACCAAATCATCAGGACATTTTTCATACATCAATTGTATTCTTTCTCTTGCCAATAGAATTTCTTCTTTAGCCGTTTTCTTTTTACGAATTGGAATGCTTCCATCCGCTGATTTAATTTTTGCCGCTCCAAATACATTTGCACTATGCTGCCTGTATAGAACCAATGGCTGATCGATATATGTTAATTTGCTATAAAATGTTGCAACAAATCCTAACCAATAATCGTGTGGAATCATTGTAGGTAAAGGAACTGAATCATCTATCAATTTTCTGGGGAATAACATTCCATGCCCAGGTGCAGAGTTGCCTACTGTATAATTTAAACAATCATCAAAAGAAATTAATTTCTTTACATCCGATAATTTCTTACCCACTTTATTGTCTTCATCATC
>JAYVRC010000051.1:0-2994 GCA_043776615.1 Sphingobacteriia bacterium | reverse complement strand
TTCTGTTTTTATTAAAACCATTTTTAGTTCAAAAGGGGGTGCAATTTATAGCCAGGAAAGAATTGGATATAAAGGAAAACCATTTACCATTTATAAATTTAGGAGCATGTATAAGAATGCAGAAATTGATGGACCTGCATTATCTAGCGACAACGACCTTAGGATTACCAACTGGGGTAAAACAATGAGAAAATGGCGCATAGATGAACTTCCACAGTTATGGAATATTTTACAAGGAAATATGAGTTTTGTGGGGCCAAGGCCAGAAAGAAAAATATACATCGATTTGCTTTCAGCTAAATCGCCTTATTACCAATATTTATTAAAAGCAAAACCAGGTTTAACTTCATGGGGTATGGTACAATTTGGATATGCTTCTTCTGTAGATGAAATGTTGGAGAGAATGCAATACGATTTGATTTATATTGAAAACGCTTCCTTACTTCTCGACTTTAAAATTATGATGCATACACTCAGAATTATTTTATCAGGGAAAGGAAAATAGTTAGCCATTTGCAAAAAAATAAAATAAATATCACTCACTCTTCAAACATTGACCATATAAAATGGGATGAAAAAGTTAGCGCTGCCCCAAATGGTCTTATTTATTCTACAAGCATTTATCTAAATACAATCAGTGATAATTGGTATGGTTTAATTGTAAACGATTATGAAGTAATTGCTGCACTACCCATTCGGAGAAAAGGATTTATTGCTTATTGGTATACACCTGCATTTATTCAGCAACTTGGTTTTATTGGAACAATTAATAATGAATTAATTACTCAGTTAATAAATGAGCTGAAAAGCAAATGCGCCTATGGAACTATTTTATTTAATTTTGATAACCAGCAACTTGCAGCAACAATCGAAACCCAACAAAAATTAAATTATACATTAGATCTGTCGCCTTCATTTACAACTATTAAAAATAGTTTTAGAAAAGATTGTCAAAAAAATATTGAAAAAGCAATACAATACCAATTTGAGTACACTAATACTATTTCATTTAAAATGGCTATTGGCATGTATAAAATGAATCATGGAAATCATTTGAAAAATATCCATAAAAAAGATTATAATAACTTTGAAAAATTATGTGACCTATTGAATTCAAATGAATTCAAATGCTTTACCAGAGCAATTATTGATAAAGACCAGCAAATATTAGCAGTAGTTATTATTCTACAAGATAGCAAGAGGCTTTACAATATTATAAACACTTCTACACGTGAAGGTAAAAGCAAACAAGCAAATCATTTATTGTATTATTACTTACTAAATGAATTTGCTGAACAAAATTTACTATTCGATTTTGAAGGGTCTACCATTACAGGAATTGGTACATTTTATGCTGGATTTGGTTGCAAAGAGGAAAAATATTTTTCGCACCATTATAATCAACTTCCTTTTCCTCTTTCACTATTCGATTAATATTTTCCTGCTATAATTGTTTCTGCTATAATCAAATCTACCGGTCGAGTAATTTTGATATTCTGGTATTCGCCTTCAATTAAAAAAACTGGTTTCCCAAATGCTTCCACAACAGAAGCTTCATCTGTAAATGATTGATTGTATACTTGCTCAAATGCAGGTAAAATAATATCGCTTAAAAAAGTTTGTGGGGTTTGAACAATTCTTACATTGTTTCTATCAATAGAATGATGAACTCCATCTTCATCAATACGAACGCTATCAGTTGAAGCAACAGCAGGTATTGCACTTCCCAATAACATTGTTTGTTCAAAACAACGTTTAATTAAATCTGGAGATACTAAACATCGAACACCATCATGAACAAATATTACAGAAGGATCATCTACCAGCTTTAACCCATTTTGAACTGAATGGAACCTGGTTTCTCCCCCTGTAACAATTTTAGATTGATTAGCGATACCCAACTCATTGATTAAATTTTCACCAGCATCTAAATATTCCTTAGGCAAAACTATAATGAAAAATAAATCTGGATATGCTTCTAAGAAAGCAGCAATTGTATGCCATAAAATTGACTTGTTTTTTAACAATAAGAATTGTTTTGGAAGCGAATTACCCATTCTGCTTCCAGATCCTCCTGCTGTTATAATTACAATTTTTTTCATTAAATAGTTAACTAAAGATGGCAACCATATTTAAGCCCTTATTATTTTTTACTCCTCTGTACATACCGGCACTATTAAAAATTAATGCCGAATTTCCTTGGGCATCAACTCCAATCATTCCCCCTTCGCCATTAATAGCAATTAACTTTTCGTGAACTACTTTTTTCATGGCGTCTTCTAAACTCAACCCTTTGTATTCCATCAAACAACTCACATCATAAGCAGCAACAGTTCGTATAAACATTTCTCCATGCCCAGTGCAACTAATTCCACAAGTTTTATTATTGGCATATGTACCAGCACCTATCATTGGACTATCGCCAATTCTACCATACTTCTTATTGGTCATCCCACCAGTCGAAGTTGAGGCAGCAATATTTCCGTTTATATCACAAGCAACTGCTCCAACTGTGCCAAATTTTTTATCTTTTAATAATTCTTCAAGATGATGATTGGTATGATCTAAAGAATAATTATCGGAGTCGCGGATTGCTTTCCATTGATCGTACCTAAACTGAGAAAAAAAATATTCATCAGGCTCTAATTTCACCCCTTGCTTTATTGCAAAGTCATTTGCACCTTTACCACTTAAAAAAACGTGATTACTGTTTCGCATTACTTCTGCTGCTAGTTCTATTGGGTTTCTTACGCTTCTAACTCCTGCAACTGCTCCAGCAGAAAGGTCGCTTCCATCCATTATTGCAGCATCCATTTCCTGAACTCCTTTTTTAGTAAATACGGCTCCTCTTCCAGCATTAAACAACACATTGTCTTCTAAAATAACCAATGCAGCTTTCACAGCATTTACAGCAGTTCCACCTTGCTCTAAAACAGCATAACTAATATCTAATGCTTGTTGCAACCCTTCAGAATAAGCCTGTTCTAATTCAGG
>JAYVRC010000050.1:0-2996 GCA_043776615.1 Sphingobacteriia bacterium | reverse complement strand
GGTGCTAAAATAAATGATCAAATTGTTGGCACTTTTGGAAAAATTGGAGCACATAGTTTTTATCCAACAAAAAATCTTGGCGCATTAGGTGATGCAGGTGCAATTACAACAAATGACCAATCACTTTATGAAAAGATAAAAGCATTACGAAATTATGGGTCCCAAAAAAAATATTACAATAAATATCTAGGGTTTAATAGTAGGCTAGATGAATTGCAAGCTGCATTTTTGAGGATTAAGCTTAATAAACTAACTCAGATAAATCAACATAAACGCCTTTTGGCAGCATTGTACAATGAGCATCTATCCAATGATGTCATTAAGCCTGCGGTAATTGCAAATTGTTATCATGTATACCATATATACAATATACGTACAAAACTGCGCGACGAATTAAAAGCGTATTTATTTAAATTAGGCATTACTACAGAAATTCATTATCCAGTTTCGCCAAATTTACAAGAAGGGTATCAACATTATTTTAAAAATCAATCTTTTCCTATCAGTGAAGAAATACATGCTACAACTTTAAGTCTTCCTATCTCTTACTCAACAACAAGTAGTCAAGTGTTAGCAGTGTGTAAGGCAGTTAACTCTTTTTTTATGCAAAATCGCCTATGCTGATTTCTATCATCACAATTAATTATAATAATGCTGTTGGTTTAAGAAAAACAATCGAAAGTGTTATCAGTCAGTCCAATACGTTTTTTGAATATATCATTATTGATGGTGGAAGTACAGATGGATCTAAAGAAATAATTGAGACTTATAAAAATCATGTTTCTTATTGGGTAAGTGAAAAAGATGCAGGTATTTATCAAGCAATGAATAAAGGTTGGAGGCAAGCAACTGGAGAATATTGTCTTTTTTTGAACTCTGGCGATTATTTATATAATGAAAATGTGATAGAACAATCATCTGATTTAATTAATAAAAACAGTGCTGATATTATCTATGGAAATCTGTTTGCTTTTGACGAAACACAAAGTTGGATAAGTACATTTACCAATAAAATTTCATTATACTACTTTTCAAATAATTTCATTCCACACCCTTCAACCTTTACTAAAAGATCGTTATTGATTCAATTAAATGGATTTCATGAACATTATTCAATTCTATCTGATTGGACTTTTTTTATTGAAGCTTTTATAGCAAAAGCGATTTTTAGTAGAATTGATTTAACAATCTCAGCTTTTTATATGAAAGGAATTTCGTCTGGTTCAAAAAAAGGGCTTTATGAACGAGAGCAAATATTTGAAAATGAATTAAAATTTTTAAGAGAAGATTTTCGAAATTTTAAAAGGTTAAGGCATTTTGATACTTCGATACTTACTAGAATTGCTAGAAAGTTATCTAGTATTAAGATTAAATATTTTAAGTAACTGAAATGATGTTAAATGTCTAAAGCTATGTTGATAACCGGATCTTCCGGTTTAGTAGGAAGTGAAGTATGCATGTATTTTTCTAATAAAGGGTATAAAATTCATGGTATCGATAATAACCAAAGAGCTATATTCTTCGGATCTTCTGGTGATACAAGGTGGAATCAGAATAGATTAGAACAAAGTATTTCAAGTTTTAAACATCATGAATTAGACATTAGAGATCGAGACGGTATTTTTGCTTTAATCAAACAAATAAAACCATCCGTAATAATACATACAGCAGCTCAACCTAGTCATGATAAAGCCGCCGAAATACCTTTTGATGATTTTGATATAAATGCTGTTGGTACTTTAAATTTATTGGAGGCCGCTCATCAATTTTGCCCTGAATCTCCATTTATACATATGAGCACTAATAAAGTGTATGGCGATGCTCCAAATTCCATAAAACTCAAGGAACTAGAAACAAGATGGGATTATGATGATGAACAATATGCCAAAGGTATTTCTGAAACTTTTACCATTGATCAAAGCAAACATTCATTATTCGGGGCATCTAAAGTAGCTGCAGATATTATGGTGCAGGAATATGGTAGGTATTTTGGAATGCCAACAGTATGTTTACGGGGGGGATGTTTAACAGGGCCAAACCATACTGGTGTTGAATTGCATGGCTTTTTAAGTTATTTGGTTAAATGCAATCTTGAACAAAAAAAATACACGGTATTTGGTTATAAGGGTAAACAGGTAAGAGATAATATTCACTCCTATGATATAGCAAGGTTTATGGATGAGGTTATTCAAAACCCCAGAGTTGGTGAAGTGTACAATTTAGGTGGAGGCAAAGAGAATACTTGTTCTGTATTAGAAGCTTTTAAAATAGCAGAAGAGTTTTCAGGAATACCTCAGTCCTATGAGTATATCGAAAAAAATAGAGAAGGAGATCATATTTGCTACTATAGTGATTTAACAAAAATGAAACTTCATTACCCTTCTTGGGATATAACTATTAGTTTAAATGACACAATTAAACAAATAGTAGAAAGTTGGTCATCAAGACTATGATTATTTAAATATGGATGAATATTATATTTTAGAAGACAATGATGAGTTTCATGTATGGGATATAGAAAATTATGAGTCTATTGATTCAAAAACTAGATTTCTCAATAGTTGGATGAGCAAATATATTACTACCAAATCAAGAGTGCTTGATATTGGTTGTGGGCCAGGATATACAACAAAAATCCTCTATGATAATGGTATAAATGTACTGGGAGTTGATTTAAATGAATCATCTGTAAATAAGGCGTTGGCTCAAGGTTTGCCTGTTATTAAAGCAGATGCGTTAGAAGTAATTACAAAAAAAGGGGATGAGTATAATTTTTTTTTAATGAGCGATTTTGTTGAACATGTGCCATTAAATGTTGTGTACACTTTACTCAAGAAAATAACAACAATACCTGGTGCGCAAATATTTTTATGTACACCAAATCTAGATTCATTAATGGGATTTAAATTTTGGTTTCACATGCCAACACATATTAATGCTATGCATCCAGTTGTGATAAGAAAAATGCTTTTAAAATTGGGATACGAAATAGTTGA
>JAYVRC010000049.1:0-3002 GCA_043776615.1 Sphingobacteriia bacterium | reverse complement strand
TGAAGCTCAAAGTATCGAAGCTAGTGATATGATGGGTCCTAAAATTGTAGTTGGCCTAGACGGTATTAAAGAAAAATCAAAAGCTTTTCAAGCAGGTGTTGAAGAATTTCACGGGGCTGTAATTTCCGATCCGATAGTAGCTGGAAATAGTTTTGCAATTACTTGGTCTTTGGATGCAACTTTTAAAGAACGTGGAAGAATGACAATTGAGGAAGTATGCGTTTATCAAGTTAAGGATGGTAAAATAACTTTAGAGCAATTTTTCTATTAAACCTAAATTCAGTTAAGTCTGGGATGATAAATTTTTAATCAATGAAAGCTAAGAAAAATGCTTCGTCTAAAATTGGAACTTTTTGGAAAAATATTGGTCCAGGCTTAGTTACAGGTGCTAGTGATGATGATCCATCTGGTATTGCAACTTATTCCCAAGCTGGAGCAGCTTTTGGACTTTCAACTTTATGGACTTCTATTCTTGCATTTCCATTAATGGCTGCTATTCAACAAATGTGCGCAAGAATTGGGGTAGTTACTTCGCAAGGGTTAACAGGCACTCTCAAGAAACACTATCCACGACCGATTTTATATTTGATGTTATTATTTAGTTTTCCAGCTATTATAATGAATATTGGGGCAGATATTGCAGGTATGGGGGCAGTGGGCAATCTATTGTTTCCCGCAATCAACGCTGGTTTTTTCAGTGTTTTTTTTACCGTTTTATTATTGGGACTCATCATTTATTTGCCTTACCAGAAAATAGCATCGGTACTAAAATATATATGTATAGTAATGCTGGTTTATTTTGTTGTACCATTTTTATACAAGCAAGATTTTATACTAATCTTGAAATCGACATTTGTTCCCACCATTAAGTTCAATACAGACTTTCTAACTATTCTAGTTGGAATTTTAGGAACTACCATTTCGCCCTATTTATTTTTTTGGCAGACATCGGTAGAAGTAGAAGAAATGAAAAACTTAAAAAAGCATATTGTAGTTAATAAAAAATTAGTTGATTCAATCAATAAAGATGTAGATTTTGGGATGACGGTTTCTGGATTTGTAATGTATTTTATTATTCTTACTACTGGTACTGTTTTGTTTAATGGTGGTGTACACCAAATTGATACAGTAGAACAAGCAGCGATGGCATTAAAACCCCTTGCAGGTAACCTAGCATATTTACTTTTTGCAATAGGTATTATTGGTACCGGACTTATTGCAATACCAGTTCTTAGCGGATCTCTTTCCTATATTTTTACAGAAACTTTTGGTTGGAAGCAAGGGTTAGATAAAAAATTTCATGAAGCAAAAGGATTTTACTTAATCATTTCTATATCGTTGTTACTAGGATTAGCCATGAATTATATTGGTCTCTCTCCCATAAAAGCATTGATTTATACTGCAGTGCTTTATGGGATTACAGCACCAGTTATAATTGCAATTATTCTCCATATTGCCAACAACAAAATTATAATGGGTGAATTTGTAAATAGCAGAGTTGCCAATATCATGGGATTTGCTGCATTAGCTATTATGACAATTGCTGCTGGTTTGTTAATTTACTTCCAACTAAAATAAAAAGCGCTTTCAAAATATGTTTTACTTTTGCATTTCATGAGCCAAGCACCTAAGAAGAAAATTTTCGATTTTAGTTTATTGCGAAGGGTGTTCTTTTTTGTTCGTCCCTATAATACTTTTTTCTACATCAGTTTATTGCTTGCCATTTTTATGGCCATTGCTTCGCCAATTAGGCCATATTTAATTCAACTTACTGTAAATGTTGCCATTGGTAAAAATATTTTATTACCTACATGGGTTAAAACAGTATTGTTTGGAAACGACTTGTCGGATATAACAAAGTTCATCATTGCAGTTACTATTTTTCAAATTGTTTTCTTATTTCTTGAGACCACCATTCGTTTTTTGTTTTCTTTTATTACAGCATGGATGGGCCAACAAGTGGTAAAGGATTTGCGTGTGGCAGTGTATAAAAAAATATTGGGACTAAATTTGCGTCAATTCGATCAAACTCCAATTGGTACACTAACTACCAGAACTATTAATGATATAGAAAGCATCAATGATATTTTTTCCGATGGATTAATTCCTATTATTGCCGATTTACTTACCATTATTATCACATTGGGAACCATGTTTTTAATGGATTGGAAATTAACGCTGATTAGTTTAATTCCTTTCCCTTTAATGCTTATAGCTACTTATTATTTTAAAGAAAGTGTTAATAAAAGTTTTATTCAAGTTCGTAATGCAGTTGCATCTTTAAATGCATTTGTACAAGAACATATTACTGGAATGCAAGTAGTGCAAGCTTTTGCAGCCGAAGAAAAAGAGTTTAACTCGTTTAAAAAAATAAATGAAAAACACCGAGATGCAAATATCAAAGCAATTTTTGCTTACTCTGTTTTTTTTCCAATAGTAGAAGTAGTACTTGCAGTAAGTACTGGTTTTTTGGTTTGGTGGATTGCCGACAGGTCATTAAATGCTGGTTTGTTGGTTGCTTTTATTTTGTTTTTGAATCAAATTTTCAGACCGTTGCGTGTAATTGCAGATAAGTTTAATGTTTTGCAAATGGGTATGATTGCTGCAGAGCGAGTTTTTAAAGTGATGGACAATACAGATGAGTTGCCATCAACCCCTATCGAAGCCTATTGTCCTAATGAAATAAAAGGCGACATTCAGTTTAGCAACGTATCATTTGCTTACACAGGCGATAATTATGTTTTGAAGAACATTAACTTTCATGTAAAATCAGGAGAAACTGTTGCATTAGTTGGACAAACTGGAAGTGGTAAAACATCTATCATCAGTCTATTAAACAAAATGTACCAAATTCAAGAAGGTAATATCAAGATTGATGGTGTTTCAATAAATAAGTATGATATTGATCGATTACGTAAAGGAATAGGGGTTGTGTTGCAAGACGTGTTTTTATTTTCTGGTTCTGTGATGGATAATATAACCTTACGCAATCCTGCAATAAG
>JAYVRC010000048.1:0-3003 GCA_043776615.1 Sphingobacteriia bacterium | reverse complement strand
TACAAGAAACATTAACTGCTTCTGATATTACAGCATGCAATGATTTTGCAAAAGGAGAAACACAAGATTATAGACTTAGAGTTGTTAACCCTACAAATGATTTATCTTTAGCTAGTATCGTATCACCAATAGCAGGAGATTGCAGTAATACTCAACAATTTGTAACAATAAATATTGCCAATAATGGTTCGAACGCTCAAAGCAATATTCCAGTTACTGTAACAATAACTAATGGCACAACCACAGTGGCATCGCTTTCAGCAACTTATCCTGGAACAATATTAGGGTTATCAACTGCTAATTATACTTTTCAAACTCCTTTTAATGCAGTTGCAGGAACTACTTACACCATTACTGCAAGGGTTAATGCTACGAATGATCAATTTAGTGCTAACAATCAATTAGCGGCAAGTATTTCAATTGCACTAAAATCAACAGCACCAACTGGAGATGGCGTTGTTTGTAATACAAGTGCAATTTTGCGAGCACTCAGTCCAACAACTTCTAATTATTTTTGGTTTGCGAATACCACAACAAACACGCCATTTGCAACTGGCACCAATGTAGTATCAACAACCATTCCAGCAGATAGAACTTATTATTTACAAACCGAATCGAGAGCAACACTTGCTCCAGTTTCGAAACTAACTTTCGCAAATGGTAGTTACAATAATTTTGCTGGTAATTTTATGAATTTTAATACCACAGTTCCTTTAACTATTGAAACGGTAAGATTATATATTAGTAACTCAGGTAAGATTAGATTTACATTGGGTCAAAATTTTGCCCTTTCTGGAACCAGTGGTTCTTATACCTATAATCGAGTTGCTGAAACAACGATAGATGTTTATGCTACTAATCCAACACCTCCTGCAAATGGAGCTAGTGAAAATAATCCTTTAGATTCTGGAGCTGTTTATGCTTTGAATTTAAGAGTACCAACAAGTGGCGATAAAATTTTAATTGTAGAATGTTTAGATGGAGCAAGTATTTATAGAAACAATCAAATTACTAGCACTATATATCCAACAGGCACTTCGAATATCATGAATTTTACAGGTAACAGCGCATCACTAACGACAGGTACGAATGCCAATAATTTCTTTTACTTCTTTTATGATACGCGCGTATCAACAGGTTGCGCAAGCGATAGAATTCCAATTATTGCAGCACCAAATACCATTGCAACAGTTTCTCAAGTGGGAGATTCATTAGTGAGCAATATAAAAACAGGCAATTTTACATGGGTTTTTAATGATACTGCTACAGTATTAGGTGCCAATGGTTCTTCCATTAAACCAACAAGATCTGGAAATTATAAAGTGCAGATTTCCGATGCTTTTGGATGTAATAGAACTTCGGCAAATGTTAATTATACAGTTACTTCTTTAAATACAGTTTCGCCACAAGAAATTAAACTAACCGTTTCTCCTAATCCAAATAGCGGTGTATTTCTATTAAATTTTGAAGTGGCTAACAGAAGCGATTTATCGATTGAAATTTTAAATGCATCCGGCCAAAGGGTCTTTACTAATACTCAATCTGGCTTTATTGGTAAGTATGCTAAAACCATCAACTTACAAAACTTAAGTAGTGAATTTTATTTATTAAAAATTCAACACGATAAGAAAACTTATATTCAAAAAATTATTTTACTACGATAATTAGAAGAAATACTTAATGCAATCGATGCCATAGTTTTAAACTCACTATGGCATCTTTTTTTATAAGATTATTCAGTACATTGCAATAAAGAAAAAGTATGGCAGAACCTTGGCGCAAAGGCATAGTAACAAAAATTGAAAATGAAACCCATAGTACTCGTAGATTTTGGATACAGGTTCCAGAAATGGAGCGTTTCGAATTTGTACCCGGTCAATTTGTAACGCTCGATCTTCCCATACATGAACAAAAAAATAAACGTTGGAGAAGCTACTCCATTGCTTCATCTCCTGATGGAACTAATATATTTGAATTAGTAATTGTACTAAATGAACATGGCTTAGGAACTCCTTATTTATTTAATGAAATAAAAGTAGGAAGTGAATTATTGTTGAGGGGTCCACAAGGCAAATTCACCATGCCAGAAAACTTAGACAGAGATCTTTACTTAATATGCACTGGTACTGGCATTGCGCCATTTAGATCAATGGTACATTATTTACACCTGAATAAAGCTCCTCACCAACAAATACATATTATTTTTGGTTGCAGAAAATTCGAAGACGGATTATATATCAATGAATTAAAATCACTTGAATCTGAATTGAACGGATTTCATTTTCATCCTTGCTATTCGAGAGAAACTCAAATAGCAGCAGGACAATACGGAGGCTATGTTCATGAAGTTTATGAGTCAATAATTACCGCTAAGAAGGATTCAGCTGGCACTCCTCCACCAGCTTATTTTTATTTATGCGGATGGAAAAATATGATTGATAGTGCCAAGCAAAAAATACTGGATTTAGGCTACGATAAAAAAGCCATCCATTTAGAATTGTATGGTTAAGCAATAACGCTCAATACCAATGCTTTTACATCATTCAAAGCAATTCTTTCTTGTTGCATTGAATCGCGATAGCGAATAGTAACCATATTATCTTCTTTGGTTTGATGATCAATGGTTACACAAAATGGTGTGCCAATAGCATCTTGCCTGCGATAACGTTTGCCTATTGCATCTTTCTCTTCATAAAAACATTTGAAGGAACCCTTACATTCATCCATTAAAGCTTTTGCAATTTCAGGTAATCCATCTTTTTTCATTAATGGCAATATGGCCAATTTGTTAGGTGCAATTCGGGCTGGAAGATGAAGCACTACCCGAGTATCAGTAGTTCCATCTTCTTTTTGAATGTTTTCTTCTTCATAAGCATTGCACATGAGTAACAAAAACATTCTATCTAATCCAATAGACGTTTCTACAACATACGGAATGTAATTACCGTAAGGTTTACCAGTAGTTTCATCAAGATCATTATCAAAATATTGTTGCTTTTTTTT
>JAYVRC010000047.1:0-3010 GCA_043776615.1 Sphingobacteriia bacterium | reverse complement strand
GAATGATTTTAAGGGTTGATTATGCATTGAGCAATGCTTATGGGTCTGCTTATTATATACGATTAAATGAGGCATTTTAAGCCATTCATTCAATAAGATTATTATATTCATGTTCCAAAATTTTGAGTATGAAAAATGGTTCCTTTTTTTATTTCATGCTATATCCTGGTGGCAAACATGGTTGGGTAGGAGCTAAAGGCAATCATTTTAGCAATTTAAAAACCAAGTTTATTTATAAATATTCATTAGAGAAGTCAGTGCCCAAAGCAATTTTAAAATAAATTAACTATGAAAATAATTTTCTTCAGTGTTGCACTTATGATAACTGTAAACTTACTAGCTCAATCAAAAGTAATATTCACCAAAAAAGATGCTACTTTGTTATCAGGTTCTTGGAAAGGCAGTCTAACTTATTTAGATTATAATTCTGGTAAACCTTATACAATGCCTGCAAATACAATTATTTCAATGATTACTGGCACTGATAATTTATTGGTAGAAATGATTTATCCAGATGAACCAAAAGCTAATAATAAAGACACATTATTTATTGCTGCAGGTAGAACAATGATAGATGAAGCAATAATAGTAGAGAAAAAAGTATTGCCAAATGGTAGTTTGTTAATTGTTGCAGAACGTAAAGGGAAAGATGGCAACAACTATAAAAATGCGATTATTCGAAAAACTTATACAATTGGTAAAACTAGTTTTATTAATAGGAAAGATGTTCAGTTTGAAGGAACTAATGTGTGGATAAAACGCCATGAGTATAGCTATACCCGATAATAAAAAACCTCCTCAATTTAAGAGGAGGTTTTTTCTAAAATGCAGAATCATTTATTTTTTAATGGTCTTCAGCATTTCTTTTACTGCTGCTTCTAATTGTGCATCTTTCCCTTTTACAAATTCTTCAAAAGGTAGTGTTACTCTAATGTCTGGCTCTACTTGTAAATTTTCTGTAGGCCTATTTTCTTTTCCGATAGAAGCTACCATTGGAATACCAAATACAATACTTGGATCTATTTGAGTTTCCCACCATACTGCAGTACCTGTACCTGCCACTGGCATACCTACTAGTTTGCCGAAACCATTTTGCTTATAACTATAAGGAAACATAAAAGCATCGCTATAATTTCCTTCACTCATTAAAACACAGCTAGGTTTTTGCCATCTACTAAATGGTTCACCTGCAGTAACGCGGTTGCCTTGTGGTGCAAAGTCTAAATATCGTTTACCACTTAAGAACGTATTTAATTCGTCGTGCAACCATCCACCTCCATTAAAACGAGTGTCTACAATCAAGGCTTCTTTTTCTATATTTTTCCCTAGTACTTCGTCGATTACTGTTCTGTAACTTCCATCGTTCATGCCTTGTACATGAACATATCCTACTTTTCCGCCGCTTAATTCATCTACCATTTTGCGCATTTTATTTACCCAACGTTTATACATGAGTGCAATTTCTTCCCCAGCAAAAATTGGTTTTACTATTTCTTCCATTCTTGCATTAGCAGCAGGATCAAATACACTTAACAGTACATTTCTGCCCATTTTACGATTCAGTAATTTTGCCCAATCTTCATTGGCTGCAATTTCTTCACCATCAATTTTTTCTATAATCTGACCTGCTCTAATCTTACTACTTGCTTTATCTAAAGGACCACCTGCTATTACTTCTGTGATCTTTAAACCAATTCCGGAAAAAGTTTCATCATACAATAAGCCCAAAGCTGCTGTAACATCTCCTGTGGGAGCTTGCACGGAATATCTACCACCTGTGTGAGAACCATTTAATTCGCCCAATAGCTCACTTAATAATTCTTGAAAATCGTAGTTGTTATTAATATGTGACAAGAAACGCTCATAATTGGTTTTATACATTGGCCAGTTAATTCCATGAATTTTAGGGTCATAAAATTTCTTCTGCACCTGCCTCCATGCATGCTCAAAAATATAAGCACGCTCTGCTGCCGCATTCAATACCATTTCGCCACTTATGCCTACTGGACTTACTTTTCCTGTTTCTGTTTCTACCTTTATTACCGTTCCATTGTTTACCAAGAAAAGTGTTTTACCATCTTTGCTTGGTTCTATTCCACTAGGTGATCCACTTAATTTAGCCAATATTTTTGTTTCTCTGGTTCTTGGTTCGGTAACCCACAAATCAAAACCCTTTTCAAATGCAGATAAATAAAATACTTTAGCGCCATCATTGCTAACATAATAATCTGCAATGCTAGAACTATTAATGGTGAGACGTAAAACTCTGTCTTCAAAACCTTTTAGTTCAAACAAATAATTTGCTTTTGCTAATGAATCTTTTTTCCCTTTCGTTGTGTCTGCCTTTTTATCTTTATCTTCTTTTTCTTTCAATAAAGCAAATTCATCTTTATTCAATTTCATTCTATCATAAGTGTCCTGATCTAAAAATCCAGCATAAATATCTACTTCTCTACTACCTTGATTGGCAATCGATTTTCTACCTAGGCGTTCATTTACCCAAGTGATGGTTTTTCCTTCCATTCCCCACTTAATATTGTTTTGTCCAAATCCTGATCGAATCGGTTTTTGAATTCCTCCTGTACCATCTGCTTTTATTAAACCTAAATTGCCATACTGCCAGCTTCCTTCCTGATCATCTGCAATAATCCATTTGCTATCTGGGCTCCATTCAAAACCCCAATCTCCATCACTATAGCTGTAGTTTCTTCCTACAGGTAAAACAGTTGTTGTTTTTTTATCGGCTATTGTATAAATCTTTAAAATATTGCGGTCAGCAATGTATCCAATCTGTTTACCGTCTGGTGAATATTTTGCACCAAACTCTTCTTCTGCTGTAGCAATTACTGGCTCTTCTTTTAAAACTGTTGAAGCATAAAAATAGGGTTCTTCTTTACGTACAATACTTGTTTGATAAATATCCCAATTGTCGTTGCGTTCTCCTGCATAAATTATTTTTTTACTATCAGGACTCCAGCTAACCATTCTTTCTTGTTGAGGTGTGTTGGTA
>JAYVRC010000046.1:0-3017 GCA_043776615.1 Sphingobacteriia bacterium | reverse complement strand
TTACCCGCTGTGCCCATAAATATGGCACTGGAAGCTGCCATGCTACCCAATACAGCCACATTAGTAGACAGGATAAACAAACTTTTAGCCTACTAAGCACCACCCTTTTACCCAAACCTCCTATATTTGCAGCCCATTAGTGAAAATCTGGTGGAAAATCTGGCGAGGTAGCTCAGTTGGTTAGAGCACAGGATTCATAACCCTGAGGTCACGAGTTCAAATCTCGTTCTCGCTACAATATTATTTTCAAAAATAATAATGGTCTTAAAAAACAACAAAGTCGGCTTTTAGGGGTCGACTTTTGCTATTTAAATACTTCCCCAGCCTTTGGCAATTTACAATAGGTGAATATATTGATGGATTGTATTTAGGAGTTCCTCAAATGCTGGTTGTCCTCTGTAGTATAATTTAGAAGTATCTAAATATCGCCTTTTAAATGATTCTCTTTGCATAGGATCTGAAAGTAAAAAGGCCTCATTTTCTGATATTGGAATCTTATAGTCTGCATTAGGAAATCGTGCTTTTTTGTGTACTTGATAGGCTTCTGTTTTGATAAATTCAAATACCTGTTTGGTTTTCAATAAACAATGCAAATCGTAATATTGGCGCATATAATTTTTGCGAATTATACCATCATTTTGTTCTTGCCTGTATTTGGTAGCAATAGTTTGTAGTTTTTCTACAAAAGTATATCCTGGATCATAACAGGTTATATCAACCGCAGTATTATCTGTAAACAATATACTTTCATTCTGCTTGGCTCTATCTAGTGCCCATGAACTTACAGTAATTTTTGTATTAGGAGTAACGGTATCAAATCCAACTTCTAATAAAACACCTTCTTTTGAACCATCTACAATATCAAATTTATTATCATATCGCAATCGAATACCTCCTGATGTAAATTTATCATTATCGAATTCTTTATCTCTTTCTTGAGACTTAATTCCATCTATTTTAATGTTTAGAACGAGCCATTCAAAAAAAATTGACCTTGAATTAATATGACTTTGTTTGATTTTACGCGGGTCCTCAGATACATTCAATGCAGGATCTGGAGTGATATGAATATCAATATCTTCAGAAAAACGATCAATAATTCGAAAACCTTTTGAAAGGGAAGTGCCCCCTTTCAGTTCAAATTGAAATCCTTGTTTTTTTAGCCCATATAATGTATGCATGATCCAATAATCCTTTTCTACTAACCCAGCTTCAATACCCATTCCATCTGCAACTATATCAAGCAGTGATTTGAAATCTTTATGTTCGTGTAGATAAACCATTAGATACTTTGATGTAAAAGTGCTGCAAATATTTTTTGTGTACCAACATGACCATAACGTTTTACTGCTAAGCTTAATTTACGTTGATCTAAAGTAGTTGCATTGGCAGCAATTTTTGCCAAAATTATTTCGGAATCCTCAGCGAGAGATTCGAGGTTATTTACTAAGTCAACCATCAAAAACTCTTTGCTGAGCGAGTTTGGAAAATCAAGTTTAAAATGAAATTGATACTCGCGGTTTCCCAATTTTACCATGCCATGGCGTTTATTATTATATACAACTCTCTTATTGTATAGTTGGGTAGTACCTAAGCCTAAACTGTTATAAAGATTAGGGGATGTAACAAGAAAGCGATCTGTCTTTAAAAAGCCTTGTAGTAATTCTTTTTCGTCTGGAGGTGTTTTGCCAAATGCACTATATTTTGGCGAATAGTATAGACCCTGAGCAAGCTTTTCTAGCTTTCCATCATGTACCAATTCCTGTAAGTGTCGATCTATTGAGGTTGACCATTTTAATAGATCTTCTCGGCGGTAAACTTTGCCAGGTCTTAGTCTTTTTTTTAGCTCTCCCAACTTTTTCATAACTAATGTATAGGAACAAAGGTAAGCTAATTTGCATAAATTGTAATTTAAAATTCATGCAAATAAATCACCTATTAATGGCAAAACATTTTCTTATAAACGAGTTCGCTGATAATCAGTTTGACCCAAAGTGGCCCGAATACAAATTATGTATTGTTATAATATCTTACTTAAAGAAGTATAAAACCCGATCAAAACCTTCCAAAACTGGTTAGAATGTAGTTGTAATTTGTCTATAAGAATGCGAATCAAGTTTTTGGAGGGCTTTTTTCTTCTTGGCTGGGTAATTGTTAGATGAACAACAATGGCGAGAAGGTTTTGATCTCTATACTTAAAAGTACATTTATTGGTTACAACTAAAGAAAGATTTTACAAAATTACCTTGTTTACACTACCATTTTATATTAGCATAAAAGTTCATTGGTAGTATTGTACTACATTTATATTACATATAAATGAGTAGTTTGAGGAATTAGTTTAATACTTTATTCTCTTAGATAGGAGAAGTGAAACGCGGTAATTGTTTCGATTTGGCAAAATTGATGAATAATTGAAGTAAGGATAGCATGATCAGATATATTAAACCACTCAAGTACCTATCACCGTTTGTACTATACATTTTGGCATTTTTGTCTTTTCAACATCGGGGATTTTTATGTTGGACACCTTTACTGTATGCTTTTTTTATTATACCCTCCATTGAATTGGCATTAAAACCCGATACAAAAAATTTGGTAGAAGTAGAGGAAGTATTAGCGAATAAAAATCCGATTTATGATTTTATTTTATACCTGGCTGTAATTCTACAATACTATTCTTTGTTTAATTTTTTTAATAGCTTACAAGAGTCTGGCTTAAGTTATATAGATATTATTGGCAGGGTAATTACTATGGGCTTGCTTTGTGGCAGCTTTGGCATTAACGTAGCTCATGAGTTAGGCCATAGAGTAAATAAATTCGAGCAAACGATGGCAAAAATGTTATTGCTTACGAGTTTGTATATGCACTTCTTTATTGAGCATAACCAAGGACATCATAAACATGTAGCAACACCTGGCGACCCAAGCACAGCAAGAATCAATCAATCTTTATACGCATTTTGGCCTCAAACATTGATTGGAACCTATAAAAGTGGATGGCGTATAGCCAATAA
>JAYVRC010000045.1:0-3017 GCA_043776615.1 Sphingobacteriia bacterium | reverse complement strand
CAACAGGAGTAGTTTTTGGGGGTGGAGATGGAACTACAACAACATTAAATCCATTGAATGTAAGTAGCTCTTTTAAAAAATTGGACCTTTCTAGCTGAACATTTTTTTCAACTATACCACATTTAACCCCATCGAGTTCTTCAAATTCATGATTTTTATTAATTGCCATACCTTTAATTAATGTAGTGATTGAATAAAATCAAATACCCATCCCATTAAACCAATTAATACAATTCCTGCTCCGCAAATAATCATTCCTAATTTTACATCAGCATTAATTGATATTTTGGAAATTGGGTGATCATTTTTATCGATGAATACTGCTCTTACTAACCTCAAATAATAGTAAAGAGAAATGATCATGTTTAAGGCAGCAATTGTTATAAATAAATAACTTCCATTTGCTCCTCCAGAAGTTAACAAAAAAAGTTTTCCAAAAAATCCGGCAGTTGGTGGTATACCTGCTAATGAAAACAATGCCAGAACCAATACCCAACTTAAAAAAGGGTTGGAAGAATACATTCCCTTGTAATCGGCAATATTTTCTTTTCCCGAATGTTCGCTTACAACAGATGCCACACCAAATGCAGCTAAATTAGATAACATATATACTAGAATAAAATAAACAACAGATGAAATACCAATTTCACTAGTGCTACTTATTCCAATTAAAATAAAACCAACTTGCGCTATTGACGAAAATGCCAAAAATCTTTTAATATTTTGTTGCCTAAGAGCAAATAGGTTTCCAATTAACATAGAAGCTACAGACAATACTACTATTAGTATATACCAAACATCTTGAATGGGTTTAAAAACCTTATACAATATTGTTATTAATATAAAAGCGATTGCCCCTTTAGAAACAACCGATAAAAAGGATGTAACAGCTATAGGAGATCCTTCATATACGTCTGCCGTCCATAAATGAAAAGGAACAATAGATAACTTAAAGGCAAAAGAACTGAATAAAAAAATGAAAGCCAATATAAATAGAGGAGACTTATTAGCAATCAACGCAATATCAGCAAAATTAAGCGACCCAGTAATTCCATATATAAAAGATATTCCGAATAATAAAATGCCAGAAGAAAATGCAGAAGAAAGTATTAATTTAATGGCCCCCTCTGAAGCACTTTTTTTCTCTAAATCGAAATTGGCCATGGCTGCAATTGGAATTGTAGCTAATTCTAAGGCTAAATAAAAGATCAATAAATTGCCGCTAGAAATGAGTAGGAACATTCCCAAAAGTGCTGAAAGCATTAATATAAAAAACTCTGGAAGGTGATTGGTTTTCTTTAACCAATCAGAGGATAACATTGCTATAAGATATACCCCAATGCTTAAAATACTTTTTTCAAAAGCAATTAATGGGTTGGTAATAAACATATCCCCAAATAGGTTTCCTTGTTGATTAAAAAAGAAACCAATAAATAAATTAAATAAAAGTAATACCTGAATTATGGGCAATAACTTTTCATTGGCAATACCCTTGCCTAGTTTTATAAACAATAGCATAAAAATAATAGATACTATTACAAGTTCCGACTTCATTAAAATGAAAAAATCATTCATCAGGTTATATTTTATTTTCCTGCAATTCTGTTCGAAATTATTTCAGCAGCTGGTTTTAGCAGATCATTTAACCAACCCGGTGCTATTCCAATACTTACTATTCCAATTACTAAGATAATAGCTGCTAATTTTTCATTCCAATTAGCATCTTTCAATTCTAAAAAATTATTATTGGTAATTGGCCCCATAGCTGTTTTACCTATTGCCCTTAAAATGTATACAGCTGTAACTACAATAGACATTGCAGCAGTTATTGTTGCAACTCTATGAAAAGTATCATCATTTTGCCAAGAACCAACAAATACAGTCATTTCGGCAACAAATCCACTGAAACCTGGTAAGCCTAAAGAACATAAACCAACTATAAATAATACAGTAGTTATAAAAGGCATCACTTTCATTAGTCCTCCCATTTCATCTACCATTCTTGTATGGGTTCTATCATAAATCATTCCTATTATGGCAAAGAAAAGGGCTGTCATTAATCCATGCGATACCATTTGCATCAATGCGCCAGTAATTGCAGTTTGCGTTAACATGCCCATTGCAAGCAAGCTAAATCCAACGTGACTAACTGAAGAATATGCATTAATATATTTAAGATCGCTCTGCATCATGGTAACAAAAGCACCGTACAAAATGGCAATTGAAGAAAGAACAATGATGATATCAGCATATTCTTTGGCTCCTTCAGGTAATAGATAAATAGCCACTCGCAAACATCCATAACCGCCTAACTTCATTGAAATTCCTGCCAGAAACATTGAGCCAGCTGTTGGAGCCGAGGAATGTCCATCTGGAACCCATGTATGTAAAGGAAATAAAGCTGTGAAAACTCCAAATCCAATAAATAGGAAAGGGAAAATTAATAATTGGTACTCATGGGTAATTGTAATTTTTGAAAGTGTAATAATATCAAAATCATGTGCACCCATAAAATACAATCCCAGCATTCCAACCAATATAAGGGCAGACCCCCCCATTAACATTAATGCTAATTTGTTGGCACTGTATTCTTTTCTACCACTACCCCATATTCCTATTAATAAGTATTTAGGAATAACTGCCATTTCTAAAAAGAAAAAAAGTACGAATAAATCGAGGGAGACAAAAAATCCATACGCTCCTAATGAAAGTAAAATCAACAAGAAATAAAACTCTTTGGTCATATTTTTGATATTCCAAGAAACTAAAATTCCAGCTAATACTATAAAAGCTGTAAGTAAAATCATAGATACCGAAATACCATCTACCCCAAAATGAAAATGAATGTTAAACGCTTTAATCAAAGGGTAATTTACTTCAAATAAAAATTGAGCTGAATTATTTCCTGCTCTTTCTGATCTAAAAGCTAATAATAATAAAAATGCAAATAATAACTGAATAGTTGCACCTGCAAATGATACCCACCTTATTTGTTGCTTTGTTTGCAAAAGCAAAAC
>JAYVRC010000044.1:0-11854 GCA_043776615.1 Sphingobacteriia bacterium | reverse complement strand
CAATTGATCCGGGTTATAGAACTGGATGTAAAGTTGTTTGCCTCGATGAAAAAGGAGAGTTGCTAAAAACAGATTTAATATTTGTGCATGAAGCCAATCGTATATATGATAGCGAATACAAAATAAAAGAATTGGTTAAACAATACAATATTCAAGTATTTGCAATTGGTGATGGAACGGCTGGCAGAGAAACAGAACAGTTTATTAAAAAAATGAATTTAGGCTTACCTGTTTTTTTAGTGAATGAAGATGGAGCTTCAGTTTATTCAGCCTCTGAAATTGCACGTGAAGAATTTCCTGATTTTGATATCACCGTTCGCGGATCAGTAAGTATTGGTCGCCGATTAATGGACCCTTTGGCGGAGTTAGTAAAGATTGATCCAAAAAGTATTGGAGTAGGGCAATATCAGCATGATGTAAATCAATTCAGATTAAAAGAAAAATTAGATCAAACTGTTGTTAGTTGTGTTAATACAGTTGGTGTTAATTTAAATACTGCTAGTAAAAAATTATTAAGTTACGTAAGTGGTATTAATGAAACGGTTGCAGAAAATATTATCAACTATAGAAAAACAATTCAGCAATTTAAAAGTAGAGCTGAACTTTTAAAAGTACCAAGGCTAGGGGCAAAAGCATATGAGCAATGCGCTGGTTTTTTACGTATACCCGATGCAATAAATCCTTTAGATGCTAGTTCGGTGCATCCAGAAGCTTACGGTATTGTAGAAAAAATGGCGACTGATTTAAAAGTTCAATTAAGTGAGTTAATAAGTAACCAGCAATTATTAAAATCAATCAATACTAAAAACTATACTACCGAAAATATTGGGGTATTGGCATTGGATGATATCATCAAAGAATTACAAAAGCCCGGTCTAGATCCAAGAAGCGAATTAGAACAGTTTGAGTTTGCCAATATATTTTCTATTGATGAAGTGAAAGTAGGGTTGGTTTTACCCGGACAAGTAACCAATCTTACTCGATTTGGAGCATTCATTGATATTGGTGTTAAGCAAGATGGTTTGGTACACGTAAGCGAAATTGCCAATAAATACATAACTGATCCGAATGAAGTATTAAAACTTGGTCAAAAAGTACAAGTAAAAGTAATGGAAGTTGATGCTGTAAGGAAGCGAATAGCGTTATCAATTAAACAAGCTGAAGTGGTTAGTGGCAATCAGGCTCCTAGAACTAATAGTTTTGCTGGGAAGCCTTCTCAATATAAATCCGATGCATTAAAAGCCCCAAAGCAAACCAATTTAAGTGAAATGAATGTTTCCGATGCTTTACTTGCGCTGAAGAAAAAATTTGGGAAATAAGTGTACCTTCAAATAATATCAATCAAAAAAATAAACAATGAAAATCATTTTCGTTTTACTATCCACGTTTTCTGTACAAATTGCAATAGCGCAGCAGAAAGCGTTTCCAGTTATTAAAAATTTTGGAGCTGCTATTGAAATTCCTTTCGCTACAGTTACAATTGACCCTAAAGTAGATTACAAAATATTGATTGATGTTGTAACTGCTGCGGACAAACCTGAAATGATTAATGAAAACATTGAGAATATTGCTAGGATCATTAATCTCCATGCATTAGGTGGGGTGAGTGCAAAAAAATTACATGTAGTTGCTGTATTTCATGGAGGTGCAGTAATGAATATTTTAAATAATGTAGAATATCGGAAAAAATTTGGTATTGATAATCCCAATATGGCCATATTTACTGCATTGAAAGATGCAGGTATTCCAATGTATGTATGCGGACAAACATTATTTAAACGGAATGTAGATATATCAACAGTGGTACCTGAAATATTACCAGCTTTATCTGCTATTACAACTATTACTACTTATACTGCTAAAGGATATACAGTGCTTAAGTTTTAATTTAAAACAAAATAATTAAATTGAAAAATATTTCTGAAATACTTGCGAAGCTGCAGATCAGTTCATTAAATGAAATGCAGTTAAGCACGCAAGCGGCAATCCTTGATCATAAAGATACTTTGCTACTTTCTGCAAC
The DNA here is from genome assembly GCA_043776615.1 of Sphingobacteriia bacterium. Taxonomy (GTDB): domain Bacteria; phylum Bacteroidota; class Bacteroidia; order Chitinophagales; family Chitinophagaceae; genus Sediminibacterium. Next base: position 9,831 of record JAYVRC010000044.1, on the reverse strand, counting down.
TGGCACTGGTAAAACATTGGCTTTTTTATTGCCTTTATTAGCGCAATTGAATCCTAAAAGCAAACAAATTCAAGCAATGGTGTTGACTCCCTCTAGAGAATTGGCCATTCAGATAGAGCATGTATGGAAAAAAATGGGTACTGGTTATAAAATTGTATGTTCATATGGAGGGCATGACATGCCAACTGAAATACAAACTTTAGTTGAACCTCCAGCATTATTAGTAGGAACTCCCGGAAGAATTGCGGATCATTTAAAAAGAAGAAGCTTTGATCAGCATTATATTAGAATATTGGTTTTTGATGAATTTGATAAGTCTTTAGCACTTGGGTTTGAGGAAGACATGGAATACATTGTAAAGAAACTGAAATCTTCTTCACAAAAAATATTTGTTTCTGCAACTGCATCTATTGAAATACCAGGGTTTGTAAAACCTCCTGAGCTAGAAATATTAAATTTTTTAGAAGAACAAAATACTGCAGCGGACATCAGCCTTTATAAAGTTATTTCTGAAGAAAAAGACAAATTAAGTACACTGGTTAAATTATTAAGCAACTTAGGCAATAAGCAGGTACTTATTTTTTGTAATCATCGCGAAGCTGTGGAAAGAACTGGTGAGCTGTTAAAAGAAGCTGGCATACCCAATACTATTTTTCATGGGGGAATGGAACAAATGCAGCGAGAACAGGCACTGATAAAATTCCGAAATGGAACTGCCATGTATTTAATTGCTACTGATTTGGCAGCTCGTGGATTAGATATACCAGATATTGGGTATATAGTACATTATCATTTGCCATCTACTCTTGCTGAGTTTACTCATCGAAATGGACGTACTGCCAGAATGAATGCAAAAGGAGAAGTATATCTTATAATGCATAGCGTAGAGCCACTTCCAAAATACGTAGATCATGAGCCAAAAATATTTCAACTAAATATTGCGTCATTGCCTTCAATATCTTCATGGTCAACTGTTTATATAAATGGAGGAAAAAAAGATAAGCTAAATAAGGTAGATATTGTAGGTCTGTTTATGCAAAAAGGTAAACTTGCAAAAGATGAGTTAGGATTGATAGTTGTAAAGGACCATAATTCGTTTGTTGCAGTAGCAAAAAGCAGGTTAAATGAGCTATTAAAAGCAGTTAAACAAGAAAAAATTAAAGGTAAAATGTTTCTTATTATGGAAGCAAAATGATAATTTACATGTAGAAATAGCAAATATGAAATTAAAGTACATCTTTATTCAGCTAGTCTGTATATGGTGTATTGCTGTTGAAAACAAAGCTCAAGTCCCCCAACTGAGCAATATCGAAAAAGTAAGATCCGTAAATACCCAAATTCAGCAATACCTTAAGCCATTTAAACTGGCGTTAAACAATGCCATGGACAAGAACGATTATGCTGCTGCATTAATCAATCTCAATCATATTCTGTTATATGAGCCTAATAATGGCCAAGCACTTTATTTAAGCGCTAGAGGATTTGAAAATGTTGGTTTATACGAAAGATCAATATTCGACTTTGATAATGCGCAAAGGGTTGGTTATAAAGATCCTCAATTGTATTATTTTCTTGCAAAACTAGAAATGAAAGCTGGTTTAGGTGTAGAATCTTTTCAATCGTTTAATGAATTTTTTCACGACCAACCTTCTCAGTTTACTAAAAAAGAATTGCGTTACGAAAGTGGCATAGCTGCAAAAATGGCGAAAGAATATAAAGCTTGTGTTGAAGATTTTTCTTTTGTTATTAACGAAGGAAGAGATGAAGCAGATGCTTATTTCAATAGAGCTATTTGCTTTTCTGAGTTGAATATTTTAAAAGAAGCTAAGCTCGATTTTAAAGAGGCTGTTCGATTAAAACCTCAATTAAAAAATCATTGGTACTATATTACCTATGATAGAATTTATAAAAATAATTGCAAACAAACTGAGCAACAATTTTTGACTATCATTAATAAAGAAATGGGGAAGAAAGAATATTTCGATGCATTTATTGATGCCCAATTAGGACTAAAATGTTATCCAGATAGTAAATCGCTGATGGTAAAGCAACTGGAGGCAATGCTTACACAGTTCGACCTATACTATGATGAAACAATCGTTTTTTATCAGAACTATATTAAAAAACATGGTGCAGATCCTGAAATGCAACTAAAGTTGGATCAGCTTTTATTACCTAAAAAACAAATTTCAGTCTCCGATCATCCTTATGATAAAAATTATCCAAATGAAACTGAAATGCCTGTACGTAATCGAAATGTTGCAGAATATATTAAACTAATTGAGGAAAAACTGTCTCAGAAAAATGAATTGTTAAATGTAGTTCGATATTGTAATAACGCATTGCGTATTGACCCTAAAAATGCCTATGTGTACTTTCTTAGAGCTAAAGCTTATATGTTGATGAATAAACCGCTCGAAAATTCGATCGCATGGCGAGATGCTAATTCTGCTATTTTTTATAATCCTAATTTAACTGAAGCATATAATATTAGAGGATCAATTTATATGCAAGAAGCGAAGAACGAATATGCATTAGCTGATTTAAATAAAGCTGTAGAATTAAAGAAAAACAATTACGAAGCCAAAATAATGCTCATAAAATTGTATGATAAAATGGGTAATAAAGAACAAGCCGACCTAATGTATAATACCCTTGTTAAAGATGCACCACATTTAGAAGCGCTTAAATTGTTGGCTAATAGAAACCTTCCAGTTGATTAACTGAGCCCTAAATTGGTTTATTGAGCTTTGAGTAACTTATATTTTGTATTTTCATCACCTAAATGATTGCTATGAGAATTGTTCCATTCCTCTTTTCATCTATTGTTACTATTGGATTAGTTTTAATTCTAAATACTCAATTACCAGTAGGTGGTAGTAAAACACCTAGGTTGGGATATTTCCTTTCTCCTCAGCATGGTTTTTGGCAAAATGCTGAACCAATTAACACCAACTACAGTGATGATGTTAAACTAGTAGGGTTAGAAAATAAAGTGGAGGTATATATTGATGATCGATTAGTGCCACATATTTATGCTGAAAAGGAAAACGATGCATATTATGTACAAGGGTATTTACATGCAAAATTCAGGTTATGGCAAATGGAATTCCAAACGCATGTTGCTGCAGGTCGGTTAAGTGAAATTGTAGGAAAAGACAGAATTAAAACCGATCAGTTTTTTAGAAGATTGGGCATGGTTTACGGAGCGGAACGAACGCAAGAATATGTAGAAAAAAATAACCCCGAAATGAAGGAAGCAATTGATGCTTATGCAAAAGGGGTAAACGCATATATCAGTTCATTAAAACCTGAACAAATTCCTTTCGAATACAAACTGCTTGATTATAAACCTGAAAAATGGACTGCTAAAAAAACATATTTGTTTCAAATGTTTATGTCCTACGATTTAACAGGAAGAGGAGCGTCTACAGATTTGCAAATGAGCAATGCAAAAAACTATTTTGGTTACAAAGATTTCGATCAATTATTTACCAATGTAAAAGATTCATTAGATCCAATAATTCCTAAAGGAACTGTTTTTACTAAACCATCTATTGTTCCTTCAATTCCGAATGATATTGATACTGCCTACTTAAATAATGTTGGAGGTAGTAGCTTGGTTGAAGCACCATTTATTCCTAATAAAAATAATGGAAGCAATAACTGGGCAGTTGCTGGTTCTAAAACCATTAGCGGTAGGCCTATTTTATGCAACGACCCACATCTAGGATTAAATTTGCCATCACTTTGGTACGAATTGCAAATAACTACACCTACTCATAGTACATATGGTGCAAGCTTTCCAGGATCTCCAGCAGTAATAATTGGCTTTAATGATAGTATTGCTTGGGGAGTAACCAATGCAGGTAGAGACGTACTTGATTATTACGATATGAAGTTTAAAGACTCTACCAAGCAAGAATATTGGTATAATGGAAAATGGGAGAATGCAACCACTAGGGATGAAATAATTAAGGTGCGCGATTCTACCGATCAGGTAGAGCATATTGCAATGACTGTTTATGGTCCTGTTATGTATGATAATACATACAAAAACAATAGCACCGAAGGAAAATATCTGGCACTTAGATGGACGGCTCATGATCCGTCGAGTGGGTTGTTGCCTTTTTATTTATTAAATAGGGCGCATAATTATGATGATTATTTAGCAGCAATATCTCATTGGAATAGTACTGGACAAAATTTTGTTTTTGCTTCAAAAGCTGGCGATATCGCTATAAAACAACAAGCATCTTTTGTTGCAAGATGGAAACGCCAAGGAGATTTTATCATGCCAGGTACGGATTCTAGTTATGCATGGCAAGGTATGATTCCAACTGATGAAAACCCGATGATTAAAAATCCTCCTAGAGGTTTTGTAAGTAGTGCTAATCAAGAATCTACAGATGGAACTTATCCCTACTATTTGGGTGCTGGTAGTAATTTTCCTATTTATAGAGGAATCAATATAAATAGAAATTTAAGTGCAATGAGCAATATATCTCCAGAGGATATGCAAAAGCTGCAGATGAATAATTACAATGTATTTGCTGAAATGGCTCGTCCTGTTCTTTTGAAATACATTAACCAAAATACCTTAAGCACAGAAGCCAAAAAATTTGTAGCTATTTTAAACAACTGGAACTTAACAAGTGATATAGACGAAAAGGGTCCAACTGTTTTTAATTCAATTTGGGATAGTGTTGAAGCTGTAATATTTAAAGATGAGTTTGCTAAATCAACTGCTAACTTGGGTTGGCCAGATGATAATGTTTTATTAGAAGCCCTTTTAAAAGACAGCGTTTATGCTTATTCCGATAACATTAATACTACTAATATAAAAGAAACTATTGCAGATGCTGTTAATGAAGGGCTAAAAAAAGCCATAGAAAAATTAATTGCTTTAGAAAAAGATGATAAACTAAACTGGGGTAATTATAAAGATACTAGGGTGTTACATTTGTTAAAAATTCCGGTTTTAAGCAGGTTGCATTTACCAATTGGAGGAGGACGACATATTATTAATGCAACTACCGAAAATCATGGCCCTAGTTGGAGAATGATTGTGCATTTAACTGATGAAATTGAAGCATACTGTGTGTATCCTGGCGGACAAAACGGCAATCCTGGAAGTAAGTATTACGATAGTTTTATTGATAGTTGGGCAACTGGAAAATACTATCGTATCTTATTTTTAAAACATGCTGAAGCGCCTGTTAATAAACAAATGAAATGGTTAATTACATTTACTCAAGCCTAAATTTATAACTATGAAATTTATTGCATCAATTATATTAACTGCTTTACTTGCTTATGTTATTGGATTATTTACCATATTGCCTTGGTGGTGTTTTGCTATTTCTTCTTTTGTTATTTCAATTTGTATTCATCAAACTCCATTTAAATCTTTTTTAAGCGGGTTCATTGGATTATTTTTATTATGGATTTCGTTGGCTTTTTTAAAGGATATAATTAATAATCATATTTTATCTACTAAAGTTGCACAGATTTTACCTTTGGGGGGATCTTATATTGCTGTAATGTTTTTAACAGGGCTTATAGGTGGATTAATAAGCGGTTTAGCATCCTTAACAGCAAGTTATGCTAGAAAATTTTAATAATTCATTCTTATCAAAGTGTATATTATTTAAATGAAATTGGATGAAGATTTTGGTAAACATTGGGATAAACATTTTAAAGAATGTTTAAAGCCAGACACGGCAATTTTACTTGCTTCAAGTGGGGGATTGGACAGTACAGTATTGGCTCATTTATTTAAATCAAATAATATTCCTTTTATTTTAGCGCATGCTAATTTTCAGTTGCGTGGTGAAGAAAGTGAAAGAGATGAAAAATTTGTACTCGAGTTAGGCAAAAGAATTGGTGTGAAAGTTTTTGTAAAAAAGTTTGCAACGAATGATTATGCAGAAGTAAATAAATTATCTATACAAGAAGCTGCAAGAGAGTTGCGCTACAATTGGTTCTCCGCATTACTAGAACAATCCCCAATTATTAATTTTATTGCTACTGCACATCACACCGATGATAGTATTGAAACGATGCTTATGCATTTTTTTAGAGGAACAGGTATTGAAGGATTAACAGGTATTCCTGCTTGGCATAAAGTAAAAAAAGTAATTCGTCCGTTGTTGCCGTTTACGCGCAAAGAACTTGAATCTTATGCATTGGCTAATGGAATTAAATTTGTATCAGACTCCTCCAATACCAAAGATGATTATACAAGAAATTATTTTAGGAATCAATTGATTCCCCAATTACAGGAAGTATTCCCTCAAGTAAGAGAAAATTTACAACGAAATTTAATTCGATTTGAAGAAGCTGCATTGCTTTATGTTGAAGCTGTAGATTATCAGATTAATAAATTAATTGAGCAGAATGGTAAGGAATTCCATATCCCAATTCTTAAGTGGAAAAAAGTAGTCCCTTTGCATACTATTACTTGGGAAATTATCAGAAAATTTGGATTTACTTCAGCTCAAACCAATGAGGTAATTAAATTATTTGCTGCAGAAAATGCTAGCATTATTCATTCGGCTACCCACAGAATTATAAAGAATAGATCATGGATGATTATTGCTCCGCTGGAAACCAAAACCAGTGAATATATTGTTATCGAAAAGGAGGGTAGCACACATTTTGAAAATGGAACAATTGAAACAAAAATTATTTCGAGTCATGCTAATCCAATAATTCATTCTCCAGGACTAGAGTTTTTAGATGCATCAAAAATTAAATACCCATTGTTGTTGCGTAAATGGAAAATAGGCGATTACTTTTATCCTTTGGGGATGACCAAAAAGAAAAAATTAGCTAAGTTTTTTATTGATTCAAAACTCAGTAAAACAGAAAAAGAATCGATATGGGTAGTAGAAATGGATCAAAAAATTATTTACATAATTGGAATGAGAATTGATAACCGATTTAAATATTCTGAAAATTCGAACGAGCTTTTTTCCATTAATTATCGTAAATAATCAATAATTGAGTTGTAAAAATTAGTCAACAAATCAATTTTGGATAAGAATTTTGATGTAACCAATAGAAACACAATTCCATACAATGCCCCCCAAATATGTGCTGAGTGATTAATATTGCCTCGGCCTTTGTTAGCTAAATAATAGGAGATACCTAAATACAATGGTCCAAAAATAAAACCAGGAATATGAAATGGAATTGGGAAAATGCCCATTCCTAGTGTTGGGTATAAAAATATACCTGCAAAAACAATGGCAGAAACAGCTCCAGATGCTCCTAAGCTTTTATAGTGGTAATCGTTCTGGTGATTAATATAAGTGGGTAAAATGCTTACAATTAATGCTGAAATATATAAGATAATGTAGATCGCTTTTCCAGCATCACCATATATTTCAGTGAATGCTTTCTCTACCATATCTCCAAAAAGATAAAAAGAATACATATTAAAAACCAAATGCATGATATCTGCATGAATTAATCCACTTGTAATAAATCGGTACCACTGGTTTTGATTGGTAATGGCTGGTGGGTAAAATACTAAATCGTCCATTGTTTTCTCATTGGAGAAAGCTACAAATGAAATAACAGCAGTAACTAAAACGATAATAATAGTAATGGTAATCATAGAAAAGTAAAGTTAATAGATTGCTATAAATGATGGTATTTTTCGTTCTTCAAAATCGTACATGCCCTATAAATCTGCTCCGATAATATCAATCTAACCAGCATATGAGGAAAAACCAATAGTGAAAGACTCCATATAAAATTAGCCCTTTTAACTATAGTTTGGTCTACTCCAAATGCTCCTCCAATTAAAAAAATAATTCTTTTATTACTTTCATTGGCGCGTTGTTGTAAAAATTTAGCCAATTCAGGGGAACTAATCAATTTCCCATTTTCATCCAATAAAACCAAAAAGTCGTCTTTTTGAACATTTTGGAGAATTAATTCAGATTCTGCCTTTTTGAGGTCCCCCTCCGAAAGCTTGGCAGCATTTTTTGGAGCAGGAATTAACTGCCAATCTGCCTTGAAATATTTATTGATCCGCTGGGAGAAGTCGATAATACCCGATTTTACATATAATTCATGCGATTTCCCAATTGTTAGGACTAATAATTTCATTCAATAAATTTAATTAATTGTGCCATAATATAGGTTGAAATTATAGATGTTTATCGAAGGTATCGTTATCGGCATCGATTGCGTAAAAAAAATGAAGCAATAGGGTTGAATCCATGCATAATATGAATAGAATTGTATGTCTGATTATTGCTAAACGAAACGATTGTCTAAATAATTTGCTGTTATGAAAAAATTCGCACTTGTATTTTTCCTGTTTACATTAATTGCTGAGTTGAGTGCTCAAACCAAGGTAGTAAAAGGAAAAGTAACTGATGAATCGGGAATTCCTTTACAAGGAGTTAGTATAACTTCAAAATTGGCTAATAAAGGAACACAAACCGATCAAGATGGAAATTTTGCTATTTCAATTTCTACAACTGGTAAACCCTCACTCAATTTTAGCTATGTAGGTTTTAAAACGAGCACTCTCAATATTGGAAATAGTGATTTAATGGTTAGGCTAACAAAGTTAGATGCCCAATTAGATGATGTAGTTGTTATCGGTTATCAAACAGTTAAAAAAAGAGACGTGTTAGCGTCTGTTTCTTCTATCAGCGCTAAAGATTTTAAAGACATACCAATTAATTCTGCCTCTGAAATACTTAATGGAAGACTAGCAGGCGTAACTGCAACAACAGCCGAAGGTTCTCCTGATGCTGCAATCAGAATTCGTGTTAGAGGTGGCATGTCCATTACAGGAGATAATTCACCATTATTTATTGTTGATGGGGTGCAAGTAGAAAACGGATTGAATGCAATTGCCCCTCAAGATATTCAATCAATTGATGTGTTAAAAGATGCAGCTGCAACCGCTATTTATGGTGCTAGAGGTGCAAACGGGGTAATAGTTATTACTACAAAAAGTGGTAAACGAGGTAAACTAAAATTAAATTATAATGGGTTTGTTGGAACTAAATCTTTAGCTAAGAAATTAGATCTTTTAAGTCCGTATGATTTTGTAGTATATCAATCTGAAAGAGCAAGAGGAAGCGCAACAGACAGTTCTACTTTTGTGAGAAATTATGGCACTACTTGGGATACTTTGAATGTTTATAAGAATGCTTCTCCCATAGATTGGCAATCAGAAGTTTTTGGAACAACTGGTGCAATGCAAACGCATAATGTTTCCATTAATGGGGGAACTAAAAAGTTTACTTATAATTTAGGATATACTTATAATGATGATAAAGCCATCGTTATAAATTCGAGTTTTAAACGGCATGCGCTTATTTTTAGAGGAGATTATAAAATAACCGATAAATTATCAATCGGTGTAAGTACAAGATATACCAATCAAAATGTATTTGGTGCTGGAGTAAGTGATACAAAAGGATCGGCATATAATAGGTTGAGAAATGCTGTAAAATACCGACCTTTCTTATCGGGTACTCAAGACATAGATGATTCAGATCCTTTAGCAGATCCGAATGTTGGAAACGGATTAACTTTGTATAACCCTGTTGCATTGGCTAATGCAGAGTATAGAAACAAAACTACCAACGTATTTAATATTACTGCAAACCTGAGCTATCAAATAACTAAAAATCTTGCTTTTAAATCAACATTTGGATATGATGATAATAGTTTTGTTGATCGCCAGTTTAACGATTCCATCACCCCTTATTCTGTTTTACAAGGTTCTAAAAAACCTGTTGTTGTTTTGGATACCATTGGCAGAAAAATAATTACTAACTCTAATGTACTTACTTA
>JAYVRC010000043.1:0-3024 GCA_043776615.1 Sphingobacteriia bacterium | reverse complement strand
ATGGTAATTGGAAAATAATACAAGGAGCTACTACTATAGATTCGGGAACTTATTCTTTGGGTCATGGTAGTTATCTACCTTATGTAGGTGCATTTCATTTTACATATGATAGTATTGGCTTTTATAAAGCTGGTAATTTTATAGGATGGGATTCCTATGAAATAAAAGGAAATTCATTAGTATTCAGTCCAGAATTATCTGCCAGATTTACTTCTTTTCTTCTTCCAAATAGTGGGTCCAAATATTTTAATAAGCAATAAAAAAATTGTTTTTGTAGAACAATCCTAACTAAACAAAGTATAAACTAACCAACTTGGTTTTGGATTTTGCATGAATCACCGTATTTTTTGTAGTGGAGCAAAGTTTATATCGTTTTTATAGATTTTATTATTTATTAGAATTAAATTTATATCTATGAAATCTATTTATTATTTACTCTTTTTTATATCATGTATATCTGCCTGTAAAAAAGATGATGGCATACAGCCTGTACCCGTTGCTGGTAATTGGATATGGGAGAAAACACGGTTAGTAACACCACTTAGTGCAACTAATCCACTAACTCCACAAAATACAGGAATTAACGAAACGATGTATTTTAGTTCAAATGGTAATTGGAAAATAATACAAGGAGCTACTACTATAGATTCGGGAACTTATTCTTTGGGTCATGGTAGTTATCTACCTTATGTAGGCGCCTTTCATTATACTTATGATAGTATTGGATTTTATAAGGGCGGCAATTTTGTGGGGTGGGACTCCTATGAAATAAAAAACAATTCACTCGTATTTAACCCTGGATTATCAGGTAGATTTTCTTCTTATCTATTACCCTATAATGGGACCAAATATTTTACAAGACAATAAATAGTTTCCTAGTTTGAAAATATACCTTATGAAAATAAAAAATATTTTACCTCTTCTTTTAACCCTTAGTTTTTTTAGTATTCAAAAAAACATCCATGCACAATCGAATGGCGCTGGTGCTATATTTTTATCAGATGCAGAGTATGCTCAATTACCAAGGCCAAACTGGGATACGTTAAAAAAATACTCAATTAAAAATATAGTTAATCAGCAAACAATTGCTTCCAATAATATTGCAACGAGCAGTGCTGGTATTACCATGCTTGTGAGCCCTGCTGTTGGTTTTCAAGGATCTCAGTGGTCTTGTATTGGCTGGGCTTTTGGCTATACAGCAATGGGAATACTCACTTACCCAAAATATTATTGTTGGGGTGCTGCAGAGCGAAGCCCAAGTTTTGTGTACAATCAAATAAAAATTAATTCTAATTGCAGTTCAGGGTCTTATGGTAACCTTGGTGCGGAGTTTATAAAAACAGAAGGTGTTTGCTCGCGATCGTTAATGCCTTATATCGAAAGTAATTGCGTTACACAGCCTAATACCAATCAAAAAAATGATGCAGCACAAAATAAAGCGCATGATTGGGTGGTATTAGAAAAAAATGATGTGAATGGTATTAAACATGCATTGGATCTAGGATTCCCCGTAGTTAATTTATTTTCAATAACTCCAGCATTTGATAGAATGTGGTATAATGGAAACGGAGTTTGGAGTTCTAATTCTGACACTCTTGATTATATTCATGCTACTTGCATTATCGGGTACGATGATACAAAGCAAATGTTTAAAGTACAAAATCAATGGGGAACTTCAGGTGGCGATAATGGATACTATTGGGTGACCTATAATATGGTACAAAATAATTGCATGAAAGAACTGTATATTGTTTATGGAACAGCAGGCACCAACTTTCCTGCAATCAATGGAAACTCACTGATATGTTCAAACGAAAATTACTCCATTAATAATTTACCCAACAATGTTTCGGTTAGTTGGTCTTCTATACCTGCTAATATCGTTTCATTTAGTTGTACCAATTGTGCACAAACAACCATTACTAAACAGGTAGATTATTCAGCCACTATACAAGCTACGCTTACAGATAATTGTACTGGCGAAACATCGGCTCTTTATAAAGATGTAACACTTGGTGTGGGTGGTTCAATCAATTTTACGCAGAAATTTGTTACATGCGAAAACTCAAGACACTATTTTTATGGTTCTGTTGAGTCAAGACCTTCGGCAACAAATTATGCTTGGTATGTTAAAGATGAAAGCAATGTAAATAATCCATTTGTTTTAAAGGAAACAGGTGTTGCCAATTCTGCTGATTTTCCGCTGAGTAATAATAGTAGTGAGCGTTATTATACCATAAGGGTAATTGCTACAAATGCATGTGGAAATAAACAGTCTATAAATGAAGATGGGTTGGTTTTTGCTTCATCATGCTTTAACAGCCTTTTAAGACTTGCAGTAAGTCCCAATCCAACAGCTAGTATTATTTCAGTAGAGTTAATGAATGATCTCAAAGATGCAGCCATCAATCAAAAAGAGAAAATAGTTGAGATTCAATTAATGGATAAAATGGGAATTTGTAAGAAAAAGTTTAAATATTTAGGTGGGATCGAAAAAGCATCTATTAATATAAGTGATTTATCAAGTGATATTTATGTTGTAAGGGTATTTAATGGAAAAGAGTGGATAAGTAAACAGATAATTAAAAAATAATAAAGTAAACTGTTTCTGTAGAACAACCCTAACTAAACAAAGTATAAACCAGCCAACTCATTCCATAAGCAAGCACCGTCATATATACTAATTGAAACACCGGCCATTTCCAAGTTTTGGTTTCGCGTTTAACTACAGCTAATGTACTCATACACTGCATCGCTAAAACATAAAATACCATTAGCGACAAAGCCGCTGCTAAAGTATATACTTTAGTACCATCAGCATGAGTAGCGGCTTGTAATTTTGAACGAAGAGATTGGTCATCGTCGGCCTCTACACTATACAAGGTTGCCATGGTTCCTACAAACACTTCTCTTGCTGCAAAAGAAGTAATGAGCGCAATACCAATTTTCCAATCATAACCTAAAGGAGCAATAGCGGGTTCAATGGCTTTTCCTAAAATGCCCGCATAAGAGTGTTGTAATTTT
>JAYVRC010000042.1:0-11880 GCA_043776615.1 Sphingobacteriia bacterium | reverse complement strand
CTAAATCAATTATAGATGCAGGCAACTATTCTTTAAATCCTAGTTATCAAAACTTATTTTCTTTAGCTGGACAAAATGGAAATACTGGTAGAGAAATTTTATTCATTCAAACATATCCATTGGATGTAAATGAACCGCAAAACTGGGGACCAATTTTAGGAGTTCCTCGTCAGGTTACCAACTCTCAAAGTAGTCATTTCCCTTCTCAACAATTGGTTGATCAATTCGAAGGGAAAGATGGTCAACGTATTGACGCTTCGATAATTTATAATCCTGCTGCTCCAAGACTTAATCGTGATAATCGTTTAAAATGGAGTATATATATGCCTGGAGATACCATGGTGCATTATGCATCAAAGACTGCTGCTCTTCCTTATAACAATTTAAGAGAGAGAACTATTTTTGATATTTATGCTAACGTTCGTAGAAAGTACAATTGGAATACAGGCGCTTATGATAATGTTGCTACCAATAATGATTGGATTGGCGCTCAAGCAGCAGGTATACAATGGCAAGTTAGTGCTACTGGTTCTATTGGAGGTGTAGGTTATTGTTGGAATAAATACAATGATACAACTCAATATACTTTTGAATCTAGAGTTGGATTTATATTAATGCGTTATGCAGATATATTACAAACATACGCTGAGGCAAAAATCGAGTTGAATGAATTAGACGTAACAGTAACAAATGCAATCAATTTAGTAAGAACCAGAGCCGGACAACCTTCTATTGCACTTGGTAGTCAATCTGATATGCGCACAATTATAAGAAGAGAAAGAGCAGTTGAGTTTGCGGGGGAAGGTTTGCGTTTATTTGATTTAAGGAGATGGGATATTTATGCAAAAGCAAATAGTTTTCCAGTTATTGGGGCAGCTTTAAATCCTTTAGTAGTACCCGCTATTCCTACATTTGATGCTGATAATGTTCCTTCATATACTGCTAGTATTAATGATAGAATTAAATTTAGAGGGCAAACAAGAAACAACACTAATGTAAAATATAAATTATGGCCAATTCCTCAATCGGAAATTGACAATAATCCCAAAATTATCCAAAATACTGGCTGGTAATTTTTCATAGTTAGTTTAGTTTTTGAGCAATTAAAGCAGGCATTATTTTTCATAATGACCTGCTTTTTTTTAAATTTATAGTATGCAAAATCGATTTTATAATTTAGATGCTTTAAGAGGATATGCCATTTTTACAATGATACTTTCTGGATCTATTGCTTATGGACCATCATTACCAGCATGGATGTTTCATGCGCAAGTGCCACCCCCAACACATCAATTTAATCCAAATTTACCAGGCATAACATGGGTTGATTTGGTATTTCCGTTTTTTATTTTTTGTATGGGAGCTGCAATTCCTATTGCTATACAAAAATTTATTAAAACTAATTCATACAAGTATGTTATTATTACTGCATTTAGGCGTTTTGCTTTTCTTGTTTTTTTTGCATTGTTTTTAGAACACTTCAAATCTTCTAATATTAAAGTACAACCAACAAATATTACTTATTTTTTAACCTTGGTTGGTTACCTTTTGTTATTTTTTTCTTTTAGTAAGTTTACCCAAATAGTTGATAAAAAAAGAGCAACGATTATTAATCTTTTAGCAATGGGAATTGGTGTTGGGTGCTTATTTTGGCTTCCGTTAAACAATGGATTGGGATTTCAAATTGGCAAAAGCGATATCATCATTATTGTATTGGCCAATATGGCTTTATTCGGAACAATTATCTGGTGGGGTACACGCAATAATCTTTTATTAAGAATTGGGATACTTCCATTTATAATGGCAATTTTTTTAGGAGCAAAAATTCCAGAAAGCTGGAATGCATTACTTTATAACCTTACACCAGAATCTGCAGTATATAAATTTTATTTTTTAAAATACTTGTTTATTTTAATACCAGGAACAATAGCTGGAGATTGGCTTTTAAAATATAAAGATGTTAATATAGAAGATTTTCACAACAATAGTTCTTTTAAATTATTTGTTTGGATATTGTTTTCTATTATTGTCTGTAATGTAGTTTTTCTTTTCACTCGCCAATTAGTACTAAATCTTTTTGTTACTATCGGATTATTGATTTTGGCAAAATATTTATTCAATAAAATTAGTATTAGTAACAAAAAAATAGTTGAACAATTTTTTTATGCTGGTGCATTTGCGCTTTTACTCGGACTCAGTTTCGAAGCTTATGAAGGTGGAATTAAAAAAGATTTTTCTACCTATAGCTATTATTTTGTAACTGTTGGACTAGCTTTTTTTAGTTTAATTGGATTAGCAGCTTTACACACGATACCCTTGGGTAAAAATGCTCACAGATTTTTTGTATTAACAGGACAAAATCCAATGATGGCATATGTTTCTGGAAGCTTATTGCTCATGCCAATTATGCATTTAACAGGAATTAGTAATTATTGGGATGCTATGAATTGTAATGCAACGCTTGCTTTTTTAAAAGGATTTAGTTTTACAATGATTGTTTGTCTGATTTCAATACCATTCACAAAAAAAGGATTGATTTGGAAATCTTAAATATAATTAGTTAAGTAAATATGTTAGTGTGCCACCTTGCATAAGTTGCTGGTGTGTTACAAATGAAGTGTTTATTTTTTTATTATTCAAGTATACTGCTTTTACAAATGAATTTTTTGAAGAATAACCCGATAAATATTTTGTTTTGATATTAAGTAATTTATTATTGGGTAATGAAATTGTTGCATTTTTAATTAATGGATAGCCAATAATATAATTACCAGATGCTGGGTTCATCGGATACATCCCTAAAGAACTCCATATATACCAAGCACTCATTTGCCCACAATCGTCGTTGCCAGTTAATCCATCTGGTCCTATTTTATACATGCTGTCAGTAACAACTCTTATCCATTTTGCAGCTTTTTGCGGATGACCAAGAGCACTGTATATATAAATAATATGGTGGCTAGGTTCATTGCCGTGTGCATATTGTCCTATTAGTCCTGAAACATCTGCAGAAGTATTGTCACCATGTAATATTGAGGAAGCTGTAAATAATGAATCTAGTTTGTCTACTAATTTTTCTCTGCCTCCATATAATTTAGCCAAACCTTCAATATCATGTGGAACAAAAAAACTATGTTGCCATGCGGTACCTTCAATGTATTGGCCATCAAATCCATGTTCTGATAATAATGGATCGAAAGGCGATACAAATTGTCCATTGCTATTTTTTGCCCTCATAAAACCTGTTGATGCATCGAATAATTGCTGGTAACTATTCGCTCTTTTAATAAAGACTTTATAATCAATTTCTTTATTTAATTTTTTTGCCACTTGAGCAATGCACCAATCATCATAAGCATATTCCAATGTTATGGTTACACTCCAACCATGCTTATCTTGTGGTAAATAACCATATTTAATATAATCGGGTGTACCTCTTTGTTTTTGGGTAGCAGATTTTTTCATTGCTTCATAAGCTTTGTTATAATCAAAGCCCTTAATATTTTTTAATATAGCATCGGCAATAATGGGAACGCTATGATAACCAGTCATAGTGTTGGCTTCCCAAGTACTCAAATCCCAAACAGGTAATAGTCCGTTATCATCACACAATTGTAACATACTATTAATCATATCGGGCAAACGATCTTTTTGTATAATAGTAAATAGTGGATTCAATGCTCGAAAAACATCCCACTGTGAAAACACAGTATATTTATCTTGCCCTTTAGTAAAAATTTTCGTTTTATTATCATGGGTTTGATATGATCCATCGGCATCATTACTTACAACGGGTGCTAAATTAGTTCTATATAATGAGGTATAAAATTTTGTTGCGAAATTGATATCGTTTGTGTTGATCTTTATTTTTTCTAGTTCTTTTTCCCAAAGTATTTCAGCCTTACTAACTGTTTCATCAAATGTTGTATTAGACTCAATAGCTAGTTCTGTTATTGCTTTTTGTGTGCTAACTGTACTTAGAGCAACTTTTACTTCAATATTGTTTGTTGTTGTAAATTGAAGTATTGCTTTTACTTTTTCCCCAATTGATTTTCTACCAATGGTTATAGAATCATTAATAAATATTAGTTGCTTAACAGGAGCATTAAACTTTGCAGCAAAATAAACTTTTTGCCCCTTAGCCCAACCAGTGCTAAACCTATATCCAATTAAGGTATAATCATCTATCAATTGAAGCATTCCATCAGTTGATTTGTCCCAGTTAATTTGAAATCCCATATCAAATTGAAGCCAAGCATTTTTTTCAGGAAAAGTATATCGATGAAATCCAGTTCTTTTTGAAGCAGTTAATTCACATTTTATTTTATTGTCTAAAACAACTTTGTAATAACCCGGCGAGGCATTTTCTGAGGTATGAGAGAAAGAGATTTTGTTTTTTTCTTTTCTTATGGAAAAAGTATCAGTTAGTGGAAGTACAGAAATATCACACCAATCACCAATACCAGTGCCACTTAAATGCATGTGACTAAAACCGGCAATTGTTTTACTGCTGTAGTGATAGCCACTGCACCAATCCCATCCATCATCTCCATTGTCTGGACTCAATTGTACCATTCCAAATGGAATAGTTGCGCCTGGATATACATGACCATGACCTCCGGTTCCTAAAAACGGGTCAACAAATTTGGTCAATTTTTGAGAATGAATTGGTAATGTTGCTATCGTAAATAATGCAAAACAAATAGCCAACTTAAAATTGTTCATGGTGTTATTTTATATAAGGATATAACCCTTGAAACCAACTCGTTTTATCTTTTACACCCTCATAAAAGAAAAAAACTTCTCCTTTGAAACCATTGTTTCTATTGCTTTGTATGAATTGTGACATTAGTCCGTCGCTTTGAATTGTTGAGCCAGATTTAACCAATACACCCGGATAAAAAAGGACTGCGGGATTTTTGTAGTAAGTTTTTTGTTGATTTAACACTGCATCGTAATCATTAATTGTATAGCGATAACATTGAGGCATCACTGCATCTATCCAACTACTATCAACCCATGTAGGCCAGTCTTGCAAATATTCGTTTAAACTAAATGGATAGGGGCTTGGAGACATTGTAAATTGTATGGAAGGTTTAATTGTTTTAACTTCTGTACGCAATCTCTTTACAAATGCATTGAGCTTATTGGCCCTCCATCTAATCCAACCAGCGTCTGCTATATTTGATGGAGGATTTGCTCCACCATTTTCTGTTTTATATAATGCGGTTGTATAGGGATCGTATCCGCCATTACTAGGCATTGCTGGTAATCGATCATCGCCTTGTACTCCATCTATTTGATAATTAGTAACTACCTCTTTAAAAAGGTCAACCATATACTGTTGTACTTCAGGATGAATGCCATTTAGCCAATCGAATCCATTTTTAATCACTAATTGATTGTTCTGGTCTTTTGCTGCCCAAGTTGGTTTAGCAGCAACAATTGCACCCCCATTAGCAGAATAGGAGGAAGAAAATCCATACTCAAACCAAGCATGCACTTTTATTCCAACTAGTTTTGCTTCATCAATGCATTCTTGAAGTGGATCTCTTCCTGCATATCTTTCTAGCTGCCTGATGCCAATTGTATTTTGCATAACAACACTTGGATAAATGGTTCTTCCATTATTATATACAACTACAAAAATGTTGTTGATATTATTGTCTTTGCAAATAGTAACCATTGTTTTTATGTTGGCCCTACTGTCTAAAGCTGTACTAGCTGCGGTGGTTATCCAAGCACCTCTCATAGCATTTGGATCCCATGAAGGTGTAGGAGGAATAACTGGGGGAGTAGGAGTTGGACTAGTTCCACCACTCTTTGCGCAACTCAAAAAACTAAAAAAGAATACGCTAATTATTAAGGATTTGCTTAAAATTGGAATTATTTTATAGTTGCCAGTAATGTTATTTTTCACGTTTTATGAATTATTTGTCGAACTTAATTAAAAAAATTATAAATTCACCATAAGTTAATAAATTATTTAATTAAATGCCAAAAAAATTACCTTTTCGGCACTAAATGAAGCGATTTTGTCAACAAATTTAAACAATCAAAGGTCACCCATTTATTGGATACCTTCTACTTGGTTTGCAATGGGTTTACCATTTGTGGCATTAGCCACTGCCAGTGCCATCATGTATAAAAATATGGGCATTTCTGACTCCCAAATTGCATTTTGGACATCTTTAATTATGCTTCCATGGACAATTAAACCATTATGGGGTCCATTTCTGGAAATGTTTAAAACCAAGAAATTCTTTGTTTATACTACACAAATTTTTACAGGTTGTTTGTTTGGTTTGGTAGCACTGACTTTACACGCTGATCATTTTTTTAGTTTATCAATAGCTGTATTTGCTATAATTGCCTTTAGTGGGGCCACTCATGATACTGCTGCTGATGGCGTTTATTTGAATGAGCTGACACCCAAATTACAAGCAAAATTTGTAGGTTGGCAAGGTGCATTTTACAATGTTGCAAAAGTGCTTTCTGGCGGCGCTTTGGTTTATTTAGCAGGTGAATTAGAAAAAAAATATGGAATAGCCAATGCTTGGATGACTGTAATGGTTATTTACGGAATCATCATGATTTCGATGGGATTTTATAATATGAAAATGTTGCCTTCTGGTGGAGTTGCTAACAGTGTTCATTCTGTTAAAGATGGGTTTGATACTTTAAAAGATGTAATCATTACTTTTTTTCAAAAGAAAAATATTTGGTACAGCCTATGTTTTATTGTGTTTTACCGTTTTGCAGAAGGTCAGGCAATAAAAATTACTCCATTATTTTTTAAAGCTGCTAGAGCTGATGGTGGTTTAGGATTGGATACTTCTCAGATTGGTATTTTATATGGTGTATTTGGAGCAGTTGCATTTGTGTTGGGCTCTATTGCCGCGGGTTATTTTGTTTCTAACAAAGGATTGAATAGAAAAACCTTGATGATGCTTTGCGCGTTCTTTAATGTGCCCTTTATTGCTTATGCTTTTTTAGCAGTCACATTGCCTGAGAACCTTTATGTAATTGGATCTGCTGTTGCAATAGAATATTTTGGATATGGGTTTGGATTTGTAGGATTGATATTATTTATCATGCAAAATATTGCTCCAGGAAAATACAAAATGGCTCACTATGCTTTTGGTAGTGGATTAATGAATCTTGGGTTTATGATTCCCTCTATGATCAGTGGATTCGTAAGTGATTATTTAGGGTATAAAGAATTTTTTATCTGGGTATTAATTTCTACAATACCTGCATTCATCATTACTTGGTTAGTGCCATTAGAAAAAACAGCAGTGATTGATTCATCAATTGACAATTAAAAAATTTACTATTTAAAATGAAAATATGCATGCTATTTTATTGTATTATTTTTTCATTTATTGTATTGGATAGTAATGCTCAAGTGCAGTATGATTCTTCTTATTTATCATCTTATTATTTACAAAAAGTTACTCAGTTTAAATTAATGCCAAAATCCAATGGCAGCATTATTTTTTTAGGAGATAGCATTACTGATATTGGAGAGTGGTCGGAATTGTTTGGTAACAAAGCAATTAAGAACAGAGGAATAAGTACCGACAATACTTTTGGTGTATTGGCTCGCCTTAATGAAATAATGGCATTAAAACCAACCAAGGTTTTTTTAATGATTGGAATTAATGATCTAGCGAAAAAAATACCAGATGCAATTATTTTAAAGAATATCCAACGAATTGCAAATCAAATAAAGCAGTTTTCGCCTAATACTAAATTGATAATACAGTCTATTCTGCCAACAAATAATAATTTTATGGAATTTGCAGGATATCAAAACAAGGATGAACATATTGTTTGGTTAAACAATCAGCTATCCATTTTTTGTACAAATCATCGGTTGATTTTTGTAGATTTATATAGCTTGTTTAAAGATGAAAATGGGAAGTTACATAAGCGTTACACTTACGATGGATTACATTTGAATGGCGAGGGGTATCAATTATGGAAAACCACTTTAATAAAAATGAAACTTATATAGTTTATGTTAATTACTGGAACATTTATAGACGAAATTAGTCATGATATTCCGCATCAAAACTGGGGGCCGCTAGAGTGGGAAGAAGATTTTAAACATATGAAAGCGGCGGGGATTGATACGGTAATATTAATAAGAAGCGGATACAGAAGATTTGTTACTTATCCTTCAAAATATTTAATTGACCAGCATGGTTGTTATGAGCCACCAATCGATTTAATTGATTTGTATTTATCATTAGCGGAAAAAAATGGAATGAGTTTTTATTTTGGTTTGTACGATAGTGGAAAATATTGGGATACGGGTGATTTAACAGTGGAAATTAACGCCAACAAATTTGTGATTGAAGAAGTATGGAAAATGTATGGCCACCGAAAAGCTTTTAAAGGTTGGTATATAAGTACCGAAATAAGTCGAAAAACCAAAGGTGCTATTGAAGCATTTAGCAGTTTAGGTAATATGTGTAAACAAATTAGTAATCAATTGCCTGTTTTAATTTCACCTTGGATTGATGGGAAAAAAGCGGTGATGGCATCATCTGGAATACTTTCAAAAGATCAAGCTATTTCTGTTCTTGAACATGAAAATGAATGGAATGAAATATTTGATGGCATTCATCAATCTATTGATGCTGTTGCTTTTCAGGATGGTCATGTTGATTATCATGAACTAGAACAGTTTTTCTCAGTAAATAAAAAGTTAGCTGATAAATATAATTTACAATGCTGGACAAATGCTGAATCATTCGATAGAGATATGCCCATTAAATTCTTGCCGATAAAATTTGAAAAACTACAATTAAAATTAGCCGCTGCTAAAAAAGCTGGTTATGATAAAGCAATCACTTTTGAATTTAGTCACTTTATGAGCCCACAATCTGCGTATGTTCAAGCGCATCATTTGTATAATCGATATATGGAATATAAAAACAACCAATAATAGTATGAAAAAGATAAGTTTACTTTTTGCGGTACTTTTAATTAACTCATTTACTTTTTCGCAACTAAATAATCAAACTGTTATACGTGGCACTTGGATTACCAATGTGGCAAGTACTGCTATGCGATCTCCCGAAAATGTTCGAGAAGCCGTATTAAATTGTAAACGAAATGGACTAACTGATATTTTTGTGGTTGTTTGGAATGGAGGTGTAACAATGTATCCAAGTGAAGTGGTTAAAAAATATATCGGTATTAGTCAAGCACCTTATTACAAAGGGTTTGACCCTTTAAAAGCATTTGTAGCTGAAGGTCATAAAGAAGGATTAAGAGTGCATGCTTGGTTTGAATTTGGTGCTTCGTACGCTTATAAAGATAGTTCTACCAATGGTTGGTTGGCAAAATATCCAGCTTGGGCAGGAAGAAATAGCAAAGGCGATTTGCTTCAGAAAAATGGTTTTTTTTGGTGGAATGCAATAAATCCCGGAGTACAATTTTTTTTGAAACAGTTAATGTTAGAGGTAGTACACAATTATCAGGTTGATGGAGTACAAGGCGATGATCGCTTACCTGCAATGCCAGGAGAAGGTGGATATGACAAATACAGTATCGGTATATATAAAAAAGAATTTAAAGGAAAAATGCCCCCTTCTAATGCAAAAGACACATCATTTATTCAATGGAAAGCTGATAAAATTAGTGCTTTTGGAAAAATGTTGTACAAGAGTATTAAAAAAGAAAGAGCTAATTGCTTGGTTACTTGGGCTCCAAGTATTTATCCGTGGAGTAAAGAACAATACTTGCAAGATTGGCCAAAATGGATCAATGGAGGTTATGCAGATTTAATTATTCCACAATTGTATCGCTACAATATAGATGCCTACGAAAAAATTCTAAAAGAATTATCTCAACAAGTACCATTGGAACTGAAACATAAAGTTTTTCCTGGAATACTTACTTCCCTAGGCGATGGTTATCGAGTTGATAAACTAATGTTGAGTCAAATGCTAACATTAAATAGAAAGTACGGTTATAAAGGCGAAGTGTTGTTTTATTATGAATCATTAAAGGATTTTACAGATCCTTTGTACTCAAAATAATACTAAGCAATGAAAACTTTCTTCAGTGGAATTATTTGTTTTATACTTTCAAATGTTTCAGCTCAGTCTGATTCATTAAAATTCGATTTTGCATCAAAGAACAATAGAGAAAAAGTTAAATTTGAACTTATTCAAAAAATTGATGCAGCCATTGAATTGCCATTTGTTGAAAAAAATTATATTCCTTACAAAGGGGCCTTTTGGGCAATGGAATTAATGTTGTACCAAAACAACAATGTTAAAGTTAAAATACCTAACTGGATATCTCAATTGCAATATGCTACTGCATCAATGCAATGGGTATTATTAGAGTATTTGTATACTATTTATCCTACTAAATATGCCAATTTGCTAAAGCAAAATTGGAGCCTTTTAAAATCTGATAAAGTAAAGGCTTTAGCACTCGAATATATTGTCCTAAATCAATTAGATACTGCTTTCTTAAAAAATGATTTTTTTAAAAATTCAACCTACTATCAATTATTTAAAAAATTGCATCAACAAAAAAAAATTACTAAATTATTTACCAAAAATAGTTTTTTACAAAACGCTTTTTTACCCAATCAAACAGTTCTTGTAAGTTTTCAATATGCAAATAGAAATACTCCTGGGTATTTAATGATACGTTTGAGTAATGGTAAATGGCTATCAGATGCTAATGATAAGCCCTATCAATTTAAACAACTAGCTCGTTCAATAACAAATTTGCCTTATTATTTAACCAATGGAAATACGCCTCAAGGATTATATAAACTAACTGGTTTTGATTCTTCCAACAACGACTGGATCGGACCTACAACTAATTTACAAATGCTGATGCCTTTTGAAAATGATGGAAAAAATAATTTCTTTACTACTCAAAATGTTGAGCAAGAATATCGGGAACTCCTAGGTTCATTTGCCGCCAATATAAACCTCTGGCAGTCTTATGAAGCCGGTAAAATAGGTAGAACTGAAATTATTGCGCATGGAACTACTATTCCAACAGACTTTTACAAGTCAACAACTTATTTCCCTTGCACACCTTCATTAGGTTGCTTGTGTAGTCCCGAAATTTGGGACGATAATGGTAAAAGAATAATGAGCATTCAAAATGAATGGATTACATTAATTAAGAAAAATCAATTACAACCACATTACATACTTGTAATTGAGCATTAAAAATTATCTACAAAATAACATAGTATTATTTTACATTACGCTTATTTCTACAAACAAATGTGATATATTCAATTCTTTATTAGTTTGAAATAATATCGTTCATGTTCAAAATCATATTACATATTTTATCTTTCTTGTTTTTTATTGCCGCTAGCGCTCAAAATAATCGCGCACTTTATTGGCTTTCTAAACCTGACCAATCTGAGTTACTACATAAGTATTCTGTTGAATTAAAATATGGGAAATCCAATAATGTATATCCAGTAATAACAATTGATAAAACCAATCAATTTCAAACTATAGATGGCTTTGGATACACCCTTACTGGCGGATCTGCTTATCTGATTAATCATATGAATGCTACTGCTCAGGCTTCTTTATTAAAAGAATTATTTGGACAACAAGAATCATCTATCGGAATAAGTTATTTAAGAATTAGTATTGGGGCATCAGACTTAAGTAGGGCTGTGTTTAGCTATAATGATTTACCAAAAGGACAAATAGATACTTCCTTAACTAAGTTTTCCTTAGGTCAGGATACTTCAGACCTCTTGCCAATATTAAAGAAGATTCTTGCTATTAATTCCAAAGTTAAAATCATGGGAACGCCCTGGAGTCCACCTGTTTGGATGAAAGACAACCAAAGTAGTATTGGTGGCAGATT
>JAYVRC010000041.1:0-3035 GCA_043776615.1 Sphingobacteriia bacterium | reverse complement strand
CACCTTAAGCACAGGAATAGGGTTGCCAACTTTAAAAAATAAATTACAATTACGTGGGCAAATACAATATACCAATGGTAAACTCAATAGTTTTTCATCTAACAATAATTGGATAGCCAGTTTAAATACAGATTGGAAGCTAAATAAAAAACTTTCGTGGTCTACCTTCATGAGTACCAACTATTTTAAATATGGAGATGAATTAAGTCTTTCAACTTTAATAGGAGCAAATTATTTAGAATCAACGCTTCGCACAGGTTTGCAATACAAGTTTAAATAACCACTAATAAAAGTTATGAAAAAATATAGTGTCCTACTTTTTTTTATTGCTGCCATGCAGCTACCAGCTACTGCACAAATCACCATCAATTTTGTGTTAAATGGAAACCCTCCTGCTAGGTTAAGTGAATGGTCTACTAAAGCGGGCACAGCTACGCTAGTTATTTCTAATATGGGTGCTGTGCAGCAAACAAGGCGATGCAGGATTAGAAGTGAAATAAAAACAATTGATGGTTCAAGTGTAGCCGTAAACGATGCGTTGCGAACCAGAATTATTATCGTAAACCCAGGCAATACCGTTTTAAGTGCAGCCGATGTTTTGCCATTAGAAGCCATGCAGTTTACTGGAAACTATAACAACAAACTCCAACAAACTGGGAAATTACCCATGGGTACCTATCAGTTGTGTATACGTTTAGATTCTGCCGATGCACCAATAGCCATTACAAACCAGCAATGCCGAAATTTTAATTTAACTGCTGTGCAGTTACCCATACTAATTACTCCTGCTGCCGACCAAATTTTAAACCCCATCTTAGCTCAAACTGCTATCACTTTTCGCTGGACGAATTCCTTTCGTGGCATACAACAAGACGTACCTAATTACACCCTCCAAGTTTTTGAAATATTACCATACCAAACTTCTTTGCAAGCATTGAGGAGCAATCAACCATTACTCAACACAACCATAAGAGGGCAAACACAATACATTTGGCGGCCACAATTATTATTCAACGACAGTTTAGCACACCCATTTATTTGGACTGTGAGAACTACAGATGGGCAAGGAGTTTTATTTACCACCGAAGGAACTGATGATGGAAGGAGTGAACCAAAAATATTTATCATTCAAAGTAAACCAGTTTCTACAAAAAGTACACTCAAAGAAAATAAGGAACTGCAGAAACAAGATTAAGCAAACAGCAATTAATAATTAATTGTTATCACACTGTTTGGGTGCTTTTCTATATGTTTACGAATCATCGATTTTAATACTTCGTTTTCGGCATATGGAGTGATAATGGATTTTATTTTTTCGAGGTCATCATTATTTAATTCATTGTCCACCTGCAATGAAGCTAAGGTTCCCATTCCAACAAAAATGCCTTTCTCTACTAAAATAGCGTGTTCTTTTTCTTTAATGATATAACTTTGTTTTATAGATGTAATAGCGGCTAATGCATTTTTTACAGCTATATTGTAAAGTTGAACATCGGGAAGTTCTTTTGGAATTGTTTTGTCTAAAAAACACAAAGTAGGATGCAATTCATAAGAGCGTACTAATTTCCATAATTCTCTATGAGCATCTACCAATAAAGGAAATGAAATAACTGGTTGTGTGTGTTTATGTTTTTTGTCGATTGCTAATCGGAGGTAACCTTTATTGTCTTCAAATACATAAATACCCCAAAGTTGTTCATACCTTTTCTGGCTTTTATTAAAAATTGGCCACAAGCGTTTTATTTCAATGCTTTCAAGCAATGAAGCAATGAATTCTGTTGGGCAATCAACATGGGTAATTTCATAAATCTCGCGTAAAAAATCTTGTCGCTTTTTGCTAATATCTAGTCCAGTAAAATGACTTACAACTCTTTTTTTTATGTTCTTCGCCTTGCCAACATAAATTACTTTTCCGGTTTTGTTATGAAAATAGTAAATCCCAGCACTTGCTGGCAAGCGACTAACAAAATATTTTGGTAAATTAGGAGGCAACAAATAGTCTTTGTTTTCCTTCGCGAGCATTTCTTTTACAATTCTTAACCCATTATTTTGTAATACAATATCAAGTACTTGTGCTGTTGCGAAAGCATCCCCACCAGCGCGGTGTCTATTTTCAATTTGGATGCCTAACTCACGGGTTAAATGTCCTAATCCATGTTTTTTAAAACTGGGGAACACTTTTCTGCTAAGTCTGATAGTGCATAATTTGGGGACATTTAAATTGAATCCAGCAAGTTGCAAATGATGCTTTACAAAAGAGTAATCGAAGTTTACATTATGTGCTACAAAAATTCTGTTTTGCAATAGGTTGTGAATTTTTTCAGCTACTTCACTAAACTGAGGAGCAGAAGCAGCCATAGCATTGGAAATGCCCGTCATTCCTACAATAAAAGGCGGAATGGGTTGGTTAGGATTTACTAAAGTTTCGTATTTCCCTTCTATTTCTTTGCCATTATGGTACACAATTGCAATTTCAGTTATCCCATGTTGTGATGGAAATCCTCCAGTAGTTTCTATATCAACAATGGCAAATTGCATGGAAATAATTAATAAATGGTATTGTGTTAATTAAAAAAAAACGATAACTTGTTCCTATAAAGGTCGAAAATAACGATTTGCCCTTACCAAACCATTTTTTACGCCAAACCTCGAATGGCATGGAAAAAATTAAAGCTGGGTTTCACCTAAGTGAAAAAATCAGGAATGCGCTAATTGTTACTGTTTTATTCGCTCTAGTGGCATTGATTTCATATTTAGAGTGGATAGGGCGAAAATAATTGAGCAGGGCTGTAATAATTTTAACAAGTTGGCTACAAATATTAATAAGTTATTGTAACAATTATCGTTTCTGATCGTTTATTAGCTTGAATGAAACCAAATCATCAAAATAGAGCCCGTTTAGCACCAATTATTGCTTTAATATTGGCTTCTGTCTCTTTGTTATCTTGTAATGCGCATGATAAAGCAGTCAAATTCATCAGTAACACTGTAAATGAAAAGGTAAATCAATTTAACATCAATACCGATTTGAAAGT
>JAYVRC010000040.1:0-3040 GCA_043776615.1 Sphingobacteriia bacterium | reverse complement strand
GCAATACTTTTGTTGTGCGTTCGCCTTGTCTAAATTATGGTAGACCTAAAGTTTTCAATAGCATAAAATGCGATTTAATTGCAGCTTTAAAAGTTGGAATTTCTCTATAAGTATATCCGTGTTTTATCGCTACTTTCTTAATTATAGGAGAAATATCTTTATAGTGCACATGACATACTTTAGGAAATAAATGATGCGCCACATGCAAATTTAAGCTACCTACTAGCCATTGTAGGAACTTGGAATTAGGAGCATAATCTCCAGTAGTTTTTATTACATGAACAGCCCAGTTACTATTAATTGATGAATTGTCTATAATAGGGTAAGAGGTATCTTCTGTTAGGTGCCCTGTAAGGAAAACAAACACCAAAAATACACCATTTACAAAATGACCAATAAGGAAATAAAAAAAGATTAATTTAAAACTAACGTCAAATACCAAAATGGGAATTACGAAAAGGTAAGTATAATATAGAAGCTTAAAAAAAATAAATTCAAATATAAAAATGACGTCGATATTAAACTTTTCATTTTTAACATACCTAACAATCATTTTAATATCTCTAAATGTTGCATAGTTTAAGGTTGATAATCCATAAACGAATGTTGCATAAAGCCATTGATATTTGTGATGTTTCGACCATTTATCTTCAGGAGTAAGTCTAAGTAATTTGTAGCCATCAATATTATTGTCATGCTCATAAATATTAATAAAAGTGTGATGTTCTTGATTATGTGCAATTACCCATAGTTTTTTGTTACATCCCAAAACTTCCATAAAATAGCCGAACAAATTATTTTTCCTTTTAGAATTAAATAAAGCAAAATGGTTGGCATCGTGAGCAATATTGAATGCTATCATAAGATGCGAAAACATGTGTGCAATCCCGATAATTATGGCAATAAAAAAATAATCTTTGAAATATATAATTACACACCATGACACAAACCAAAACGAAATCCAGAAAATACACTTTAATATCATTTCAGAATTAGCAAAATGGGAAATGTTTTTTTCTTTAAAATATATACCTACTTCTCTTTTTACTTCTTCAAAAAACGACGTTTCAATAGGGGTTGTTCTAAATTTTAGATGTTGCATATTAGTTTATTAATTTATTAGCTGGCTACATGATATTCTGTAAAAGGTTCAGGTGTATAGCTTTGTTGGTTTCCAAGTTTTTTCAATAAGGAATAATGAGACTTTATCGCCGCCCAAAAAGTAGGGTATATTTTGAATGGTATCTGGTATTCTTTTGCCGTATCCTTTAAGATTTGTGTCAATGCCGGAAAATGTATCTGGGAAACTGTAGGAAATAAATGATGTATTGTATGGTGATTTAGCCCACCTGCAAAATATGTAAGTGCCAAATTGTTTGGTGAAAAACTAGATGTATTTTCAATAACGTGAATTGCGAATGAATTTTCAAGAGTGCCATTTTCCAAATTTACATTAGAAAATCTGCTGAAATCACAAAGGTGGGTTATTTGAAATATTAAACTTAAAGTTATACCTGCAATAAAATGCCCCAATAAAAAACCAGTAATAATTATTGAACTTGGTGCGTCTAAAATCTGAAGCGGTAATATGAGAGTTGAATATATTACACCAATTTTCACTAGTGTTAAATATAAGATATCTCCAACCGAATGCTTGCCAACCTTTATTGCACCAATATATTTTCGCATTAAACTAAAGTAATCGAATATTAAAAGCTTAAAAAGTGTAGGTATCATGTAAAAGATATTTATGTACACATGTTGCCATTTATGATACCACTTTAAGGGATTGGTGGGATGAAACCTAAAAATCCCAAAATCATCAATTGCAACATCGTGAAATGGTACATTCACTGCGCTATGATGAGCTTTAACGTGATTGAAGTCCATTATATAAGAACTAACCCCAACTAAGTCGCCTGAAAAAAGTAAACATTTATTGACTATTTTATTATTTGTATATGCTTTGTGATGTGCGTCGTGTGCAATGCCATTCCAAACAACAAAACTCATCCAATGAAATCCAATTTGAATAAATATTAAGTCGTAAGATTTGAAAAGGTTAGATATTATCAATCCGTAAAAGCCGAACCATATAACTAATAGTATTATGGTTTTAAAGTGCATTCGATTGTCAGCAAGCCTTGTTAAAGAATTGTCAGCGAAATATTTATTTACTCTATTATTTAGCTCTGTAAAAAATGGAGGAGGTTTTTGGGTATATTTTACTCTTTTGATTTCCATTTTGATTTTAATTTATTGTCTGTATAAATGTAATAAAACCTGTAAAATTAAAAAAGGGTGTTTTTCCCGTATTTTGAAATAGTCGTAGAAGTTGTCGTGTAAGGTTCTGACTAACGTTTTAGAATCTTGCTATTAATCATGCTGTTACAAATCCAACGTCTTCAGGTTTGATTTCAAATTTAGCTATATTCCTTTTCATATTTTGAACGAGCCTGAGTTTTCTTTTTTGATCAAGGAAGAGGTATTCAGTAGGTG
Source organism: Sphingobacteriia bacterium (assembly GCA_043776615.1). Lineage (GTDB taxonomy): Bacteria > Bacteroidota > Bacteroidia > Chitinophagales > Chitinophagaceae > Sediminibacterium. The sequence continues at coordinate 541 of JAYVRC010000040.1, read as the reverse complement.
CTTTATATTCTACTCTTTTTGATATCATATTCCATATAATTACTGCCAGTTTTCTTGCCGTGGCACTTACAGCAGTTGCCCTTCCTTTTCTGTACGCCACTCTTTTAAAAAAGTCAGCCAAATGTGTATCTTTTAAATTTCCTATTGCATTGGCTGCATGTCGCAATGCAATTTTAAGCCGGTTACTTCCCTTGGGTATTTTATTGCTTAGGATTTTCCCTCCGGATATTTTATTATTGGGAGCAAGTCTTAACCAGGAAGTAAACTGTTTTGAGCTTTTGAATTTTGTAAACCCTTCTGGCCCTACTTCACTCATGATGGTTAAAATAGTTGAGTGGCTTAAGCCTTCGATTTTCATTAAATCAACGCCTCCAAAATATTGATAAGCTGCCTGATTTAAATCAATACCTTTCAGAGAGTTTTTATTTACTCTTTTATGAAGTTTCTCATCCGTCTTTAGTTTTTTTTTTCAGGATTGCTATTGATTTGTGTTTTAAGAAATGCATTGATTTGTGTATCACATGCTTCTATCTTTTTCTGA
>JAYVRC010000039.1:0-11953 GCA_043776615.1 Sphingobacteriia bacterium | reverse complement strand
GGATATCCCGCAAAAATTAAAGCATTTTATATGCGTTTGAATGATGGATGTGAGCCGGGTAGAGAAACAGTTGCAGCAATGGATATATTGGCACCGGGTATTGGAGAGATAGTAGGAGGTAGTCAGCGTGAGGAGCGTTTGGCTAAATTAGAAGCACGCATGAATGAAATGCATATTCCTTTAGCCGAAATGAGTTGGTATTTAGATACAAGAAGATTTGGAACTGTGCCACATGCTGGTTTTGGATTGGGTTTTGAAAGGATGGTACAATTTGTAACTGGGATGACGAATATTAGGGATGTTATTGCTTTTGCGCGTACACCGAAGAATTGTGAGTTTTAATAATAAAAAAAACGTGGATAATGCGTTAATAAGCGATCGGCTCCCTATATTTGCAGCCCTGAATAAGGGATCTCTATGGAAGGTGCGGTAGCTCAGTCGGTAGAGCAAAGGACTGAAAATCCTTGTGTCGCCGGTTCGATCCCGGCCCACACCACTTAGAACAAATGAAACCCACGCTGGTCGTGGGTTTTGTTATTTAGGGCGCGGAATGGTGCGCGGAAGTGGTGATTTATCTTTTAATTCAACCCAAACATAACCGAAGCTTTATCATTGATAGTCAATTTTATATTTAAATAATGCTGTATTTTCAAGTAACGCAATATCTAATATTGAGTTACTAATTTAACACATAATGAAAAAATTACTGATCGCTTTATTTGTTATTAGCTCAACATTTATTCAAGCACAGATTAAAAAACCTTACTTCAACACACTTGATGTAAAAAGCGGTTTACCTGAAGCCTATGTTTACTCTTCGCTGGAAGATAATAATGGATATTTATGGATGGGTACACAAAATGGATTGGTGCGCTACGATGGTTATAGGTTTAAGCCTTACCCAATACTCAATAGCAAAGGCAATATTATTGCCCCTGTTTCTATTCGTAATTTATTACAAGATAGAAATGGAAAAATTTGGGCCTATACCCGTGAAAACGGAATCAATTATTACGATGCCCAAGCCGATAAATTTATACAAGTGCCTTTTGACCAAAAGACAATAGACGAAATTGTAGGTCAAGTATTTTCAAGTCGTGTAGAAGATGTAACTAACAATGTACAATGGTTGTTGCTTATTAACCCAGTCACACAAAAAAGAACAGTTTATAAATTCAATACCAATAATAATACTTTACAAGAGTATGATGCAACAAGCAGCGGCAAAAAGCATTTACCCGTAAAAATACCAGCTAGAATTATTAAAGATGCCAAAGACAAAGTTTGGCTGGCGGGTGATAGCTTGCTCAGTTTTTTTGATGTTAAGAATCAACAGTTTACACCCTACTTTACCTTACCCTCAAGTTTAAAGGGCAATAGAATTGTGCAGCTAACTCCCGACCCTACTGATATCGATATTTTATGGATAAATACTTATCAAGGCGCAGACTTAATAAAAATTCAGCCAGCATTACATGGTAAAAATGTAGTAAGATTCAATATTAAAACAAAGTCATATCAACTGTTTAGTGTAGATAATAAAAATGCCACTTCTATTCCTGCTAATTGCAATAATATTTTAACCGATTCTTTAAAACGGATTTGGCTTGCAACAGAAAAAGGCATTTCATTGTATAATGTAGCCCAAAATAATTTCACCAACTATACTATTAATTTTAATCAAGAAAATATAACGGTAAATGCTATTTGTGCAGATGTAGTAGGAAATGTTTGGGTGGGGGGTACTTTTAATAACCTGTATTTTTTAAATACAAAAACAGGGTTAAATCAAAAGATAGAAACGAACACCTACGAAGGAAGCCTGCTTCCTTTTGGAAGAGGCATTAACAAAATATTTTATGATAGGTCGGGCACTCTCTGGGTAAGTATGCCTTGGACTGGAATAGCCTATTTTGATAAACAAAAAACATTGTTTGCCTCTTCGCAACTAAGCTCCAATAATTTATTAGCAGCGGATAAAATAAAAGGAAACCCACTTAGGATAAAAGGAATTCTAGGCGATAGTATATGTTATGTTGCCGATACCGCTAATTTATTTGCTTGGCATAGTAGAAACAATCAATTTAAGAAGATAGACTTAAAAAATAAAGCTGCTTATAAAAATATTGCTGCAGTTGTAGCGGATAAAGAAAGTAGTATGTGGGTTGCCACCTATGGCGTAGGTTTATTTAATTATAATTCTACAACCAAAACAGTAAAAAAATGGGAACATATTGAAAAAGACAGCCTTTCGCTAACTAGTAATAATATTAATAAATTGGCTATTGATAAAGAGGGTACCATTTGGATTGGCACTGCTGATAAGGGTTTATGCAGTTATAGCCCAGCCAGCAATCATTTTACCAACTATCCTTTTATACAAAATAATAATAAAACAATACCCCTAAATGCATTAGATGATAGTAGAGTTAATGGTTTATTGGTAGATAGTGAAGGTATAATTTGGATTGGTACTAATAGCGGTGCATTAAATAGCTACAACCCAAAAACAAAATTTTTTAAATCATATTTAAATAGGGAGCAAGGCTTCTTTTGTGTTCCCGGAATATTTGAAGACAGTAAAAAAAGAATTTGGGCGGGTACATACCTTTCGGGTTTATTCCTTATCAACAAACAAAGTGGCATCGTAAAAAAATATACCGAAGCAGATGGGCTTTTACATAATTGTATACTGTCATTAACAGAAGATGCTGATGGTAATATTTGGTGTATTACTTTAAGAGGTTATTCTCGGTTAAACCCTGCCAGTAACAAAATTGTTAGTTTTCCTATTGCTGCAATTGGAAGTATTAACAGCCTGGATTATTTGTATAAAGATGCATTTGGTACCATTTATCAGAGTTACAACGAAGGAATGGTTAGTTTTAATCCAGCGGATATTCAACCCAATACAATTATTCCTAAGGTGGTAATTGAAGCCATACAGTATAAAGCTGCTAAAACGGACAAGGACACTATTCTATTTACAACAGCTAATCAAAACATTACTCTTAGCTATAATGAAAATAAAATTGAGTTTCAGTTTGTTGCTTTGCACTTTGCAGATGCCGCCAAAAACAAATATGCTTTTCAACTAACTGGCTATGATAAGGATTGGGCGCAGGCAGGTACTAGCCGAACTGCCACTTACACCAACTTGTCGCCAGGCACATATACTTTTGCTGTAAAAGCCGCCAACAGCGATGGTGTATGGAATGAAAAAGGCACTAGCATTACCATAAAAATATTACCACCATGGTGGCAAACTTGGTGGGCTTATATCATTTATGCATTCGGTTTTTTATCGGCATTGAGAGCGTTTAGTTTATACCGTGAAAAAAGGTTACGCTTTGAAAAAGAACAACTAGAAGAAAAAGTAACAGAACGAACAACAGAACTAAAGCAGTCACTTGAATCTTTAAAAGCTACTCAATCGCAGTTGGTTCAATCAGAAAAGATGGCTTCGCTAGGAGAACTCACTGCGGGCATTGCACATGAAATTCAGAACCCGTTGAATTTTGTAAATAATTTTAGTGAAGTAAGTACTGAATTGATTGATGAAATGAATGAAGAGATTGTGAAAGGAAATTATGAAGATGTAAAAGAAATTGCCAATGATGTAAAGCAAAACCTAGATAAAATAAACCACCATGGCAAACGAGCTGCAGATATTGTAAAAGGTATGTTGCAGCACTCTCGTTCTAGCAGTGGTGTAAAAGAACCAACTGATATTAATGCTTTGTGTGATGAATATTTACGATTGAGCTATCATGGTTTAAGAGCAAAAGACAAAAGTTTTAACGCAACCATGAAAACTGATTTTGATGAAACGATTGTTAGCATTAATATTTTACCACAGGATATTGGAAGAGTGGTATTGAATTTAATCAACAATGCATTTTATGTTGTTAATGAAAAAACACAACAAAATATTGAAGGGTACGAACCAACTGTTTCTATCAGTACAAAAAAACTAGATGGTAAAATTTTAATTACTGTAAGTGACAACGGTAACGGCATCCCTACAAAAGTATTAGACAAAATATTTCAACCATTCTTTACCACCAAGCCAACGGGACAGGGAACAGGTTTGGGATTGAGTTTGAGTTACGATATTGTAAAAGCACATGGTGGTGAGTTGAAGGCAGTGACGAAAGAGGGAGAAGGAAGTGAGTTTATTATTACAATTCCTATATAAATATTTTTTGAGATAGCATTTTTAATTAAAGACAGTAAATTAAATGAAGCATATTTTTATACTTTCTTTTTTTTGTTTTAGTCAATCTTTTGCACAGGATTCTATTATTAAGTTTAGCAATAAAGACTTTACTTCTCGTGGATCATTGAAGCTCTACGAAAAAGGAGGCTGGTACTTTCGTACAGGAAATGACAGTACTTGGGCAAACAAGAATATTGATATGCAAAAATGGAAGCAATTACTTCCTCAAAAATTAGATAATAGTTATGCCAATGCCAATGGGAAATTGGAAGGATGGTTTCGTTGTAAGTTTATACTAGATAGCAGTTTGACTGCTACAGACTGGCGGGTTGCTTATTATTCGTTACCCGCTAGTAAGATATATCTAGACGGGCGACTGATCGGAGAATATGGAAATTTGGGAGAAAACAATCAGGATTATCGATTTTATTTGGGAGCAGATCCAACAAAGCGAGTTGAAATTTCTGTAGGTCAGGTTCATACCTTGGTTGTTCATTTTAAAGATGAAATCGTCTACCCGAGTAAAAGAACAAGCATGATGATCGGTAGAAAAATCGGAGGAATCAAAAGCGGCTTGATTTTTCTTTTACCTGTTGAAGCCTTGTTTTCTAGACTTGATTTTAGAACAGATGCAATGATTTATTATTCCTTATGGATAGGTATTAATATATTATTTACATTTCTTTTTCTACTGCTTTTTTTATTGAATAAAAAAGAACATAATTTATTATTGTATGCTGGTATTTGTTTAACGCTTGTCTCTATAATTGGCTTTACATTTATTATGGGGTGGGGTGAGGATGTTCATCCTAGAACGTTCTTAATGGTTTTTACTGCTGTTGACTTTTCTTATCTTATATTGAAAATATTAATTGGTATAATTATATTCAAAATTTTCAACATTGAAAAGAGGGGATTTAATAAGATATTATTTAGAACAATCATTTTAATTTACGTACTTGTTTTCGCTGTTAATGTTTTTAATATTTTCAATATACAATTTGTAAGTATTGTAGGTATAGCAGACAAATTTTCCTTCATATTGTCATTCGCAACTACTCTTTATTGGATAGATATCTCATATAAGAAAGCAAATACACCCCAAAGAGTTGTGGCTGCCGGAATTATGCTCATGATAATTTTGTTAGTGATATACTCAACTTTAAATATCAATCGAGGTTCTTATTTAAATTATAATTTAGCTACTGCGCTAACACTTTGTTTCCCATTTACATTAATTGTTTACGTAGCTCTTCGCTTTAGGGAGATTAATAAAAATATTATTCTCAATGCACAACAGATAGTAGCATTGTCTGATGAAAAAAGAACAATGGCCGAAAACCAAAAGAAACAATTAGAAGTTCAAGTTAAAGAACGAACTATTGAATTGGAAAATAGTATTGATAATCTAAAATCCACTCAATCCCAGCTCATCCAATCAGAAAAGATGGCATCGTTGGGAGAACTCACTGCTGGCATTGCACATGAAATTCAGAACCCTTTAAATTTTGTAAATAATTTTAGTGAAGTAAGTACAGAGTTAATTGATGAAATGAATGAAGAGATTGTGAAAGGAAATTATGAAGATGTAAAAGAAATTGCAAATGATGTAAGACAAAACCTAGATAAAATAAACCATCATGGCAAACGTGCTGCAGATATTGTAAAAGGTATGTTGCAGCACAGTAGAAGTAGTAGTGGTGTAAAAGAACCAACTGATATTAATGCTTTGTGTGATGAATATTTACGTTTGAGTTATCATGGATTAAGAGCAAAAGACAAAAGTTTTAACGCAACCATGAAAACGGATTTTGATGAGAGTATTGATAAGATTAATATTATACCACAGGATATTGGAAGAGTGGTGTTGAATTTAATCAATAATGCTTTTTATGTTGTTGGGGAGAAAACATCAATCTACAATCTTCAATCTGAAAATCAAAAAGATATAGGAGCATACGAGCCAACTGTTTCTATCAGTACAAAAAAACTAGACGGTAAAATTTTAATTACTGTAAGTGACAACGGTAACGGCATCCCTACAAAAGTATTAGATAAAATATTTCAACCATTCTTTACAACAAAACCAACGGGACAAGGAACTGGGCTAGGATTAAGTTTAAGTTACGATATTGTAAAAGCACATGGAGGAGAGTTGACGGTGAAAACGCAAGAAGGAGAAGGATCTGCATTTACAATTACATTATAAGTAAATTAATAATTAGTTCACAACAAAAGAAATTTTATCTATTAAAACTAGATGCCTCGAGTATATGTTATTTAAACCAAAGCGGCTATCGTCAATAAGGGTTCTTGGTTTCTGGCTCTTTCCCAATTTATCATTAATTCAGTTTGATACATCGCAGTCCATTCAGTTACAATACCTAAAACTCTTGGTGGAAGATGGCCTCCAATTATTTCATTTTTATCAATATCAATTATACCCTCAAAATCTCCATATACTGCATGAAAATGGGGTGGGTTATGATCCCTATAAAACATTCGAATTATCACTCCTAAGAAGTAGCTAATTTGAGGCATATGATAATTTTGGATTCATGATTTCTCCAAAATTCTTACCCGTAATTTCTGAATAGATATTTAATGCGTCAATTTCTAATTCATTTGACCATGCAATTGAATATCCGGTTGTAAAAACCTTTGCAAAGATTGTTTTATCTTGTAATGATTGAAAAATTCCTTTTGTTACTAAATCGTTTAATTGAATTGTGCCAGATACACCATCTTCAAATTTTACGCTAATGTTATAATCATTTAGATATTTAACTTCTAAAATTTTCATAACCAAATTTACAATTATTTTAATAAAAGCAGATTAGGAACCTACCCTTTACTTATTTTAACATAGTTACAGATGATTACATTTTTAATAGACTTTAAAAATGGTGCGCAAAACAGTGCGCAGAAATGGTCAAAAAATACCCATATAAACAGGTGTAAAACGATTTAAACCGATATGTAATTCATAGTTAATCAATAAGTTGATCGTTTTATATGGTTTTGTGTGGTCGTTCATAAGGACGGCCCACACCACCTTAAATAATAAAACCCACGACCAGCGTGGGTTTTATTATTTATATTGAATACCATGTTCCTTTGCCTACACCGTTTTTTTGCAGGCGTTTCATGTTAACAAGCGTTTCAAGATGTTTTTTTATGGTATTACGATTAGCGCTTGTGACAGTAACGATATCGCTGATCGTAGCCCTGCCTCTCGATTTCATCAATTGACAAATTTGCAATGAAAGGCTTGGCAACTGCATCAACAGGAGATTTTCCTGTTCTACTTTAGCTTCTAGCCTTTTTTTGTGATGACGCAGAGCACGAAGAAAAAAAAGTAACCAAGGTTGCCAATCTGGTCTTTCGTTTTTTAATGTTCCTTGTGTTTGGCGTAAAGCTAAATAATAGCTCTCCTTGCTTTGTTCTATTATTGTTTCAAGTGAGCTATAAGGAACATAATGATAGCCCTCTCTTAAAAGTAGGTATGTAGTTAACACACGAGATAGCCGTCCATTACCATCCTGAAAGGGATGTATTGCTAGGAACTCTACAATCGCTATGGCTGTAATTAGGAGCGGATGCAACTTCTTTTCTATATAGGCTTGTCTGGCCCAATCCACCAGATCATGCATTCTGATAGGTGTTTCAAACGGGCTTGCCGTTTCAAAAATTACACCAAGACTTTTGCCTTGGGCATCGAAAGCTTCTACATGATTTGGCGATTTCTTATAGTTACCCCTATGCCAGTAATCCTTTTCACTGTGTTGAAGCAGAACAGAATGAAGTTGCTGAATATAGTTTTCTGAAAGGGCAATATCGGCATAGTTCTGAAAGATCAGGTTCATTACTGAAGAATATCCAGCTACTTCCTGTTCATCTCTTGTCTCAAACTTTTGTATTTCTAGATTTGAAAGCAAAATCTCCACTTCTTTGTCAGTCAACCTACTTCCTTCAATACGAGTGGAAGAACCAATACTCTCAATAGTGGCAATTTTTTTGAGTGAGGATAACTGTTCCGGGGCTAATTGCCCTAAGGCTCTCCATGCCCCTTTGAACTCATCTATTTCGGTGATCAAAGAGAGTATTTCGGGGGTTATTTTGAGGCTTTCTACTTTCATACCCATATTATTATCCAAAAATACCCAAAAACCAGCAAATACCCATATTATTACCCATAAATATCCAAAAAATTATTTACCATTCTTCAATCTAGATAAACCTCTAAGGTTTCGTCCGACTCATCAAGTGGGCTTGTTCTCCGCATAGGCGGCCCTGCCCAAAATGATACACCAACAATTAAAGAAGGTTAAAAATAGAGTAATTTCAGTTTTTGACTAAGTATAAAAGCTAATTTCAAGCAATAATTTTATTTTAAAAATGCAAATCAAATGTTATCTGAAAATATTTTATTAGGGTCAGCGCTTAGCGAAAAAACAATTTGCTTAACATTTGATGATGGTCCAGGAAGACCCTACCTAAAAAAAATAGGTCCTCAAACACTAGAAATTGCCAAGTATTTACATTCTGAAGGAATTATTGCAACTTTTTTTATGGTTGGAAAATATATTAAGTCATACCCCGAAATTGTTAGGGCTGTACATAAGTTAGGACATATTATAGGTAATCATACAACAAGTCACCCCGATATGAACCGATCTTTCAGTAAAGGAAAAAACATGACTTCTGAACTCAAAGAAACTGAAAACCTTATTGCTGAATTTACTAATAATGACATGTACTTCAGACCTCCATTTGGAAGATGGAATAGCGATATGTGCAAGCAATTGAATAGTGAATTAAAATCTACAATTAATTATATTGGGCCAATAGGCTGGCATATCGACGGATCAGATTGGTGGTTTTGGAGTAAAATAGATAAAAATGCTGCGGCAAAATGTGCTGCGCATTATTTAAAATTAATAAGAACAGAAAAAAAAGGAATTGTGTTAATGCACGACTCTAGTGCAAATAGGTTTATCTGGGCGCCAATTAGAAAATGGAATAATAAAACCTTAGAAACAGTAAAAATTGTAGTGTCGACTTTGAAAAATGAGGGTTACTCATTTGTGAGTCTTAATGACATCCAATTTTAAAATATTTTCTACACAGTTTCAAATAGAAAGTCATGTCGTTTATTAAGAAAATATTTTCAATTTTAAAAAACATTCATTTTCAATCATTGCTATTAAATGGATTGATGTCTTTATTTGGAATTGTTACTGTTGCATTATTGTATCGTGCTTTGAGTCCTACAGAAGCAGGTATTTATATTTTTTTATTTACCATTATTAATTTGATAGATTCTATTAAATCAGGGTTTTTAACCACTGCATTTATAAAGTTCTATGCTGGAACTGATGAAAAAAGGGCTTCGGAAATTATTGGCTCTACATGGATACTAACCATCTTTATCATAAGTGTTTTAGTTGTAGTAAATTTTATAGGATTTCTGTTTTTCCAAAACTCTACAAGTATAACACTGGTATTATTAACTAAATATTTTTGGCTAATCATTATTTCATCGCTTCCTTTTTTTATAACAGGTATTATTTTGCAATCAGATAAAAGATTTGATTTATTGCTTAGAATACGACTTTTAAACCAAGTGCTCTTTACAGGATCCATTGTATTATTCATAATATTTAAGAAAACTACTTTAGAAAGCATTATCGTTTCATATATTGTTTGCGGTGTGATTGTTAGCTTAGTATCGGTTATAGTTGGATGGTCTAAACTTGTATATATTAAATATGCAACCAAGAAAGGTATTTTAGAAATGTACCATTTTGGAAAATATAGTATGGGAAGTAGTTTAAGTGCCAACTTATTTGGCTTTACAAATACTTTTTTTTTAAACTTCTTTTTTGGACCAGCATCAGTAGCAATTTTTAATATCGGATCAAAACTGCTGCAGATAGTAGAAATTCCGCTTGTAAGTATTGCAGGATCTGGAATGCCTATCTTATCTAGCTTTTATAATGGAAAGGAATTAGACAAAATGATTTTTACACTCAAAAAAATAATTGGCATTCTTTCTATACTTTTTATAGGAGTAGCCATCTTCTCAATAATATTTGCAGAACCTTTAATAGCTTTGATTGGAGGAGAAAAATATATACATACTGAAGCACCTAATTTATTTAGAATATTGATTACCCTAGCAATTTTATCTCCTATAGACAGATTTTTTGCTATCACCTTAGATGTCATCAATAAACCAAAAGTAAATTTTTACAAATTACTGGTAATGCTGGTTGTTAATTTAATTGCAGATTATATAGTAGTCTTTTATTTTAAATCAGTTTATGGTATTGCAATTACCAATATTTTTCCTACTATAATAGCCATCGCTATTTCATTCTATTACATTAAAAAGGAAATTAAAATTGATTTCAGAGATACCTTTTTAATTGGATTTAAAGAAATACGAACATTTATAAAATCACGGATTTAAAATTATATTCAAGTATTAAAGACAGTTAGTAAGTTGATATACTATTATATATCTTAACGAAGAAATACATATTCAAAGCTCCATTTAGAAAACTTGTATATTAAATAAATGAAACGCAATGTTCTAACAAAAATATTATTACTCAATTTCCATTCAGGTCGTTCGTTTAACATTGTACTAGGTTCATCCGAACTATTTTGTTGGTCGAATACTTCATTAAATTTTGTATAAAATAATCCCTTAGCCTTTTTTTGAACAAAAGATAAACTCATTCTGTATTCAGTTGTATCGCCCTTAATTCCTTCTATATACCTTCCGAATTTATTAAAAAAATTACTTCGCCTTACATGAGGATGGTCGCTATAAAAATAAAATTTTCTGTGATTTGCATACCAAGGGGCTGCCCGAAAATCTAAAAATGAAAAGTCTTCATCAAAGGGTTTTAAATAAGGGTATAAGAAATAAGAATAGTATCTAATAATATCGAGGTCAGGATTTTCCCTCATGAGTTTCATTGACTTAACAAAAAGAGCCGGAAAGATGGGTTTAGGAATAAAATCTTCTTGAATATATAAAGTATATGGTGTTTTTACGGCATCTTGAGATTGATTATTATTATGTCCTAATCCTTTATTTACTGGAGTAGTAACCAAGGTAAAGGAGAATCTTTTTTGTAATTCTTGTACATTTAAAAGATGATGGGGCTTACTACCATCATCTGATACAATTACCTCCTCAAATGTGCACTGTAAGTTTTCAAAAGCAGTCAATAAATTTTCTAAAGATTTGCTGCGATTATAATGTGTTATAACCAAACTTACTTCATCAAAATGGTATTTTGTAGTTTCCATATAATCATTTAAATAATTTTTCAATCTTCCATGAAAACATGAATAGGTAATCCAAATTAAATTTTACATTTTTATATATATTCCTGATAATGTTAATAAATATACTATTTTCAGAATAAGATAGTATATTCCGATTTACGGTACTTGGCTCATCATCTTTATTTATATGAGCAAACATATCATTATAATTATCATTATAAATTGCCTTCCCCCCGTTTCTTATAAAAGACATCATCATCAGATATTCAGCTCTATCACTGGGTAAGCTTTCTATGTAACGACCAAAATATAACGGGAAATTGCTTCTTCTTAAATGACAAGCATCACTATAAACATAAAACTTCTTATACCCTAATTTCATTAAACTGAATTTCATTTCAGAAAAACCATTTCGAATTGATTTTAAAT
>JAYVRC010000038.1:0-3046 GCA_043776615.1 Sphingobacteriia bacterium | reverse complement strand
GTTTTGCATATGCGCTGCCAATAAATGCAATAATGGAGAGTAGCAGCATTAGTTGACTAATTCCATCAACCTTATTATTACTTTTCTTTTTTAAAATGATAATGTAATCGTAAGTCTTTATCATTATGATACCATTATATTACAGAGCCTCCATAAAATTCTTGCACCTACATTACTATCCCAATCAGTTTGCCCAACACCAATTTCAACTAAATCAAAACCAATCAATTCTCTTCCACTTTCTTTTACTTTTCTAATGAGATAAAGTATTTCTTCACTATCAAATCCACCTGCAACTGGTGTGCCTGTATTTGGACAAAGTTTTCTATCTAACCCATCTATATCAAAACTAACATAAACCTTTTGAGGAAGATAGTTAATGATTTCATCAACAATTAATTTCCAATTTTGTCCCTCAAATAAACGCTCTTTAATTAACTTATCAAAATAAGTAACAATTCTGAAATTACTGTTGTATATATAATCCCATTCTTGTTCGCAATAATCGCGTATGCCAACTTGAACTAATTTAGTAATAGTTGGAATTTCAGTTAACGCGTTATGCATTATCGATGCATGAGAGTAATTAAATTCTTCGTATTTAACCCTCAAATCACAGTGAGCATCTATTTGCAAAACCCCGAATTCGCCATGCTTCTCAGCCAATGCTTTCATTAGTCCTAATGAAGTACTGTGATCGCCACCAAGAACGGCAACTAATTTATTTTTATCTAAAAGTGCTTTGCTATTATCATAAACCCATTTGTTCATGTAAGCACTTCCTTCGTTTATTTCTTTAAGGCTTTTGCACATGAATTTATTTTCTTCGATTGCTGAGCCTTGCGCTATAAAATCGATATATAATTCGGCTTCTTTACGTAAATAGTCGTTTTTAAATAATAATTTCTTGTCAATTTCTTTCATGTGAAATCCCTGCTTCCATCCAGCATTTCCATCAACGTCTATCAAATCTACTTGTAAACTAGATTTAAAGATATGGTCAGCCGCTCTTGCAGTACCTCCTCCGTAGCTAACAGTAACCTCCCATGGAACTGGAAGTATTACTAAACGGGCATCTTCCTCAGTAAAAGGCAAGCCAAAAATGTTGTTGTTGGGGTTAGAAATACTATTTGGGTTGAAGCCAGATAAATCAGTCATGTTGATTGTGCATTGAAAACGGGTTGCAAGTTAGTTGCAATTTTTTAATTGAACCACAGAATGGTTAAACAAATACCAATTTTTTAGTCAAAAATGCGCATTAGTTAGGTAAAAGCTAAACAATTGAATATTCTGCGCTGTTTAATTTACTTTTGCGACATATTTAAAGAAGATGAAAACTACCCATATAATTATTTTGGTATTGATAGCAGCAGCTATAGCAGTTTTAGTACAATATTCAGGTGATTTGTCAACTTATGAGACCATAGCATCTGCAAAAGAAAAAGAAGGAAAATTTGTGAATTTAATTGCTAAAATAGACCAAAAACAACCAGTTGAATATGATGCAGTTAAAAACCCAAACTATTTAAGTTTTACAGCAATAGATACTTTGGGTAATTCTATTAAAGTAGTTTACCATGATGCAAAGCCCACTGATATGGAAAAAAGCGAAAGAATTGTATTAAAGGGTAAAGTAAAAGAAGGGTATTTTGATTGTACTAGTATTTTATTGAAGTGCCCTTCTAAATATAAAGATGATCCAAAAGCGATGAAGCAATTACAGACTTCTAACTAAAATTTTTATTTGAATTGATATTTTCATGAACTACATAGGAGAGCATTTATTACCAGGACAAATAGGCCATTTTTTTGCAGTACTTAGTTTTGTTGCTTCCTTGTTAGCAACCTTCTCTTTTTATAAAGCTAGCAGGCTTGAAAGTAGCTTATTGTTGAATCCTTGGATCAAACTTGCGCGAATAGCTTTTGGTTTCCTTACAATAAGCATGTTGGCTTTGTTTGGAATTCTATATTATATCATCTCAAACCATTTGTTCGAATACAAATATGCTTATACTCATAGTGATAGGAGTTTGCAAGTAGAATATTTATTAAGTTGTTTTTGGGAAGGACAAGAAGGAAGCTTTATGTTATGGAGTTTTTGGAATTGTTTTTTGGGATGGATATTAATTTGGAAAGCTCGTAAGTGGGAAGCTGGAACAATGACGGTTATTAGTTTTGTGCAATTTGCATTGGCCTCAATGTTAATAGGCATTTATTTTTTCGAAGTAAAAATTGGCAGCAGTCCATTTGTATTACTGCGCAACGAAATGGATGCGCCAATATTTAATAGACCAGAATATTTATCGTTTATTAAAGATGGCACAGGATTAAATACTTTATTGCAGAACTATTGGATGGTAATACATCCACCCATTTTATTTTTAGGATTTTCTTCAACAGTTGTACCTTTTGCTTTTGCATTTGCAGGATTAATGAGTAAGGATCATGAGTGGACTAAACCTGCATTGCCATGGGCATCGTTCTCGGCTGCAGTATTAGGAACAGGTATCATGATGGGTGCTGCATGGGCTTATGAAAGTTTATCATTTGGAGGTTATTGGGCATGGGATCCTGTAGAGAATGCATCATTGGTTCCTTGGTTAACCTTAATTGCAGGATTGCATACCAATATGATATTTAAAAGCAGTGGGTATTCATTAAGGCCTACTTATTTTTTTTATATAATTAGTTTTTGTTTAGTGCTCTATTCAACTTTTTTAACAAGAAGTGGGATTTTAGGAGATACATCGGTACATGCTTTTACCGATTTGGGAATGAATACACAGTTACTGTTATTTGTGCTAATATTTTTTGTTCCAGCAATGGTTCTCTTTTTTATTCGATATAAATCTATTCCATCAATTGTAAAAGAAGAAAATACCTACAGTAGAGAGTTCTGGATGTTTATAGGTTCTTTGGTTTTATTTTTATCTGCCACAGTAATAATTGTAAAAACATCTACACCTGTATGGAATAAATTATTTGGAACCAATATTGCCCCACCAGAGGATCCGGAGTTTGCCCATAATCAGATTCAAGTTTTTGT
>JAYVRC010000037.1:0-3048 GCA_043776615.1 Sphingobacteriia bacterium | reverse complement strand
TATTGGGAATTGTATTGCGCAGAAGAGGAAAACAAAAAATGTGAATACTTCTCAGCGTTCTAAATCCAATAAAAAGCAAATTACTGCAAAGAAAAAAGCAAGTGTTTCAAAAAACAAGAAAAATGTAAATTCAACTAATAAGTATAATATAAAACCATCTGCTAATAGTAAGAATGAAGTTATACTTGATACTACTGCTAAAAAAACAGTGGTAATTACTTCTGCATTTAAGCCATCATTGCAATATGCTGCAAAAATTAATTTTACAGCTGCAACTGAGCTGATCGACAGTTCAAAAGTGCCAATTTCTTACAAAGTACCTTCCTATAATTTATTCTTTTCATATCAACCAATTGCTATTCAACCACTGGCCCTTCCAGCCGATTCGTTATCGGGTTGGGTAAATCATCAGCGAATTAAAATTGGCGCCGGCAATTTTAATTCAATTTATGGGGAAGGGAAATTTTCATTTGGAGATGGAAAAAAATCAATCACTTCAATTCAAGCTGATTACCTAAGTTCAAAATCTACACTGTTTGCCCAGCAATACAGTAAACTTAGTTTCGATTTTCTTACTATATTAAATAGTTCAAGTGATTTAGAATGGACAGCTCATGCTTTTTTTAATTCGATTTCACAGTACAAGTATGGTTTTAAACCATCAACGCTTAATTACTCAAAAGATCAATTGAAACAAACCTATAATACAGTTGCTTTAGAAGTTGGATTAAAAAATAAGCGAATAAATGATGCCGGTATTAGTTTTCATCCTCAATTGAGTTATTACCGTTTTACAGATAATAACAACAGTTCGGAAAACAACCTTATTTTACAAGCTCCCATAGAAAAAGAATTAACTAGATTGCTTTCATTTAAGTTAGTCTTTAATGCAGATTTAGCTAACATCAATTTACTAACAACTCAGTCAATAAATATCTCCAATAACCTTTACTCAATTAATCCTGTTCTAGTATTCACTACACCTGATTTAAAATTAAATATTGGATTGCGTCCATCATGGGATAATAGTGCTTATACAATGTTACCAGACATTACAGCAGAAAGTAAACTAAAAAACACAAATATTAGTCTTGAAGCAGGATGGGTCGGGTATTTTAATAAAAATAGCTGGAGGTCGCTAGTTGGCTACAACCCTTGGTTGGGTTCTTTTTCATCTATATTAAACACAAGAATTCGAGAGCAATTTTTTGGAGTTAAAGGCGTAATCGGCAATCATATTTCATATAATTCTAGGCTATCTTTCCTTAAATTGGATAACCAACCATTGTTTTTAAATGATGCAGTTGATGGTAAATCGTTTGTAACCTTGTATGAACCTACTATGAATGCTGTAAAAATTCATGGGGAATTTGGATATACTTTGCAGGAAAACCTTTCTTTTTTGGCTTCTGCTAATTTTATTCAATACAATACTTCCCCAATTAATTCTGAAGCTTGGGGGCTGGTTCCAGTTGAAATAACCGCATCTACTTTATGGAAACCCATAAAAGATCTTCAAATTAAAGCTGACTTATTTTATTTAGGTGGTAGTACTTATAAAACTGCTGCTGCGCCAATAGGTAGACTTTCGCCTGGGTTTGATTTGAATATTGGCAGTGAATTCAGTGTTAAAAAGAATTTGAACATTTGGCTTCAAATGAATAATTTATTCAATAATACCTACCAAAGATGGAATCAATATCCAGTTTTTGGGTTTAATGTTATGGCAGGAGTTGTATATTCGTTTAAGTAAATAACGAGAGGCATGAACCAATACCTGCATAAATATCTGGTGCTTAATAAAAAGTTGAGCATCCCCGATGTAGGGAATCTTATAATAGAATCTAATGGAGCTCAGTTAGACTCGGTAAACGGGTTATTGTATGCACCGTCTCAAATAATTCTTTTTAAACAAGATGCTGCTAAGGCGGACAAGTTTTTTTTCGATTTTTTAGCACAAGAAATGGGTACAGATGAAGTAGTAGCAATTCGTAATTTTCATGATTATTTATATAAAATCAAATCTACTTTAAACACACCTCAAGGATCTGTGATTCCTGGAATAGGACGTTTGAAAAAGGAAGAAAATGGGTATATTCTTTTTTCTCCCGAAAAAAATCTTCAAGAGTTATTGCCGCAAGTTAAAATTGGAGCTACTTATCCAATTGCTAAAAAAGCAGCAGTTATTGATTATGATCAAGATCATGAATTGTCTGCTCAGGAAGAAGATGATATTAGAGAAATAATGGGTCAAGAAACTGAAGAACAGAGTGCAGATAATTGGTGGATTTATGCACTGATTTTATTACTGGTTGGGGTGGGTGCACTCTTATTTTATTACGTGTAGCGTATGTCAGTATTAATTCATTATTCACATTGTCCTGCTTGTTCATCATCTTCAATTCAATCAATATTTTCTGTTGTAGATTATACTGTAAGCAATGAACCATTTACCATTTGGAAATGTAGTAATTGCGAGCTACATTTTACGCAAGACATTCCCAATATAAATAATATTGCTCCTTACTATCAGTCTAATAACTATGTTTCACATAGTGATACCAAAGAAGGACTGATTAATAAATTGTACCATCAAGTACGAACTTATACATTAAAGCAAAAGTATAAGCTCATTAAAAGTTCTACTAAGTTAGCAAACGGGAAATTACTCGATATTGGTGCGGGTACTGGCGCTTTTGCAAACACAATGCAAAAAAATGGATGGGAAGTAATTGGACTTGAACCAGATGCTACAGCAAGAGATCAAGCTATAAAAAACCATCAACTACAACTCGAATTACCCGATAATATCAATCACTTTGAAGCAGCTTCATTTAATGTAATAACGCTTTGGCATGTACTAGAGCATGTGCATGATTTAAAAGGATATTGGAATCATTTTAAAAAATTAATAACAAAGCAAGGTCAATTAATTATAGCTGTGCCTAATTATACTTCGCAAGATGCCCAACATTATAGACAATTTTGGGCAGCATATGATGTGCCGCGACATTTATATCATTTTTCACCTCAATCGATTGAACTTCT
>JAYVRC010000036.1:0-3049 GCA_043776615.1 Sphingobacteriia bacterium | reverse complement strand
TCGCAAAAAACAATGATTCCGTTCAGCTTATTACTATTCAATAATTATTTAAAAATAGGGTAGTTAATTGTAGTTATCCATTTGGTGCTGTCTTTTTCAATAAGTCTATTAGTGATTAATCGTTGAAATGAAATAGCAGGAGATGATTTTTGGTAATCATCTACATAATATTTCATTGCTTGCTGACATTGTTCAATTTTTGAATTACCACCTTTTACTTCTGCAACTAAAATATTTCCTAACATCATATTTTTTATAAAAAAATTATTGGTTGAAGGAAGGTTTTGATCAGTTGCAACTGCAACCATTGCATCGTATTCTTTATTATTATCGGTATGTATATTCAAAATTGGAAAATTTACGGCTTTACTTTTTTGTTGAAGAATATATTGATTGAGTTCATCAATTAAACTATAAATTTCCTCAGTTGTTGGAAAGTGTTGGTACGATTTTTTTGTAGAGATATAGGACCAGTTAGGAACTTTTTGTTGTTCAATTTTAAAACCATACACTTTCTCAATTGAAGAAAAGTGCTCTTTTAACGAACTCATAAAAAATATATAATCTTCTTTTTCATTATAATAAGATAAATATTGTATTATTTTTTTTAACGGATTTTTTGAAAATTCAAATACAGTATTAAATACAAATTGGGAGGAAAAACCACTCAATGGAGAAAATTGAAAATCAAGCGTAGTGACTATATCATTATTTAAAGTTGTTGCTTTAAATCCATTTAGTAAAATAATATTAATTTGTATATTTTTCTTTTTGAAAATGAAACTACTATCATTTATTTTTTTACCTGGCCACCAGTTACTCCAATTTTTAGCATTCGAAATGTTTCTAGTTACTGCATTATTTGGACATTGAACAGTCAGCGTTTGGGTAAACTCTTTTTTAGTTGGCAGTATAAAAATGATGACGATAAGTATTACTATTATGCCTAAAACTGATAGCAAGATTCTTTTCATTATAGCTTATATTTTTTTTGCTAATTTAATTATTTAAATAATTGATTGTACAATAATCCAACTTGATCTCCTTGTTCTTTACCTTTTTCAATTGCAGATCGATAATGAATGCCGCCATATAATCTGCTTATACCTGCTTCATTTGAAGCTTCTTTAATTGATTTAAAAGAACGTTTTACACCGAGGTATTGCAATTCTGTAGTATCATTAAAAGCAACATTATCACCATACAATTTAGTTAAAACCGTTGCAGCAGCTGCAGAAATTACACTGTGCCCACTGGTATATTCCGGAAAAGGTGGGGTTTGTAAAAAAGTATTCCATTCCGTTTCGAGATGTTCTCTGATAACTGTTATTGGCCTCACCATTTTACTTCTGTATTTTTCATCCCAACATGCAATAAATGCATCAAATATTGCACTTGATGTTAGTGCAAAAGCTTTTGCGGTAGCAATCTCATCTTTATTTAAAGAGCCACTTAAAATTGAAGTAATCCCCATCCAATGTCCAACAGGAGTAGTTTTTTTATTGGCGTAAGTTAAATGTCCTTTGTGTTCAGATACAAAAGGATTGTCATCCCAATAATACGCAATGGTTTCTTGTTCTTTGGTTTTACTTTTGCTTACATCATAAACTTCTTTTAACTCTTTGTAATATTGACTTGATTTTTCTAAACTATAAGCTGGCGGTGGGATAGGTTTAAACTGTGCTGCCGAATCCATTAGCAAAGGTTGTATTTTGTTCCAGTATGGTTCAACTGCATCTGAGTAGTCGGGTGGAGTTTGTTGCCATTTCCCTATTTCCTTAAACACACTATATCGCGGCATTCCACGTGTTAGTTTGTAATTATCAGTTGCAGCTCTTTTCAAAATTATGTCGGCAACCGATTCCCCATAACTGATCGATCTTTTATATACAGATTGATCAATTTCTCCAAACTGTTCAAGTAATTTTTTTGTTGAACTATTTATGCTGTCTTTAGAAAAGACTAAGGCCTTTGCTACTTTCATAAAAGCAACAGAGGCAGCTAATTCAAAATTATAAGTTTGAGTTGATTGTGGTGAAGGAATATTAGAGAAACCTTTTAATTTACTTATAATTGATGCTTCATTTGGGTAAGCAAATTTTAAAGCTTCATAATAAGCAAGATTACTATAGGAGTATATTCTACTTGCAACGGGAGGGGAAAAAATATCATAAACGATTACATCAGTCAATTTTTGAACACAATAATATTGTATGGCAGAGCCTGTAATTGTTTTTTGCTTAGTAGTTTCCTTACAACTATTCAAGCTAACTAGGACTAAGAAACTTGAATACATAATTATCGGTAATTTACTCATAATTATAAATTTAATTTTTTACCAATTTAACTTGACTTTTTTGATTAATAATTTCTGCATAGTTAATACTATTATTTAATAGTAAGTACTTGCCTGATTGTGATAAAAAACCTGATCCTTTAGCATTTTCTTCTTTTCTAATTTTTCCGGTTTTTAAATAAATTTTACAATATTTGTCGGATGCTGAAAGAGCAATAATTTTTAATTGATTGTTGTTTTTAAATAACTTTATTGGACCATTATTTTGAGCTGCAACTAAAGAAACCTGATTTTTTATAACTATCTCAGCCAACCCTTTGCCATTCCCGGTTACAAAAAAACCACTCTCTAAAATTGATAATGGCTTAAATTCTCCATTGCCACTTCCCATTAATATTAGTCCATTAAACGCATCATACCTTCCTAAATAAGGCGCCATCGAATATTCATTTCCATTAAGGGCAATATCAATATTTCCATCTCCATTAAAATCTTTGGCAACAATTCCATAAATAGGAGCCAGCTGGGCTTGAGTTGGTAGTGGATGGAGAGAAAAGTTAAACTGACCTTTATTTTCAATCCAACAAGAATTAAAATTAACTACCGCTAGTTCTAGAGCTCCTTTCATTATTTCGGGAGAAAATACTTCCTGCATCGATGATTTAGCATAGGAAGTATAATTAGGAAAACGTTCTTTCATTGCTGTCATTTCCCTTATAAATTCATCCCTTCCTGCTATTGGAAATTCTTTGA
>JAYVRC010000035.1:0-3074 GCA_043776615.1 Sphingobacteriia bacterium | reverse complement strand
TGTTACCATCACCTGTAAAAGTGAACCATAATGAATTGTTTACCTCTGGTGCCGCACCTAATCCATTTGGCTCTCCCCAACATTCAAATCCTGTTGTTGGTTCATTTGGTCCATAAGTGGCTAAAGTATTATCATAAGGACCTGCTACTTGCTCGATGCCTAAAGGTTGACCAAAAAGAGAATTGATATCTGTAGCACCTAAGCAATCATCATTTGTATAAATAACAGTAGTTGTATCGTTAATTTCAATTTCATCGATTCCAATAACATCACCATTTGATCCAAATGGACCGCTTTTAGCAGTGGCATGACGAATTGCAAATACTCCTGTTGCACTAGAAGTTGGAGCTGCAAAAGAATGCAATAGCCAAGAACTTGCAGTATCTAATTGAAATCTTGACAATTCAACCCAGTTTAAATCTTCAGGTAATGTAGCTCCAGAAGGATTATACATAACACGAATTGTATCGTGATAACTAGTGCCAATTTCAGTTCTGCAATAAAATGAAAACACATTTCCTGCTGTGATGGGAAATTGAGGAAGTACTAACCAATTATCAATGTCATTTGAATCGACAACTGAAAGGAAAGAAGAAGAAACATAACTAGAATCACTTCCATTATACGCATAATAAAAGCTTGTGTCACCTTGGATCCATTCAGGTAATTGTCCAGCACCGCCTTGACCTCCCGTTCCTCTGAAATAAGTTGTATAGCCTCGTGCAACTAACCCTGCAACAGTATTACTACCTTCCATATTATCAGCAAAAATTACGGAAGCGGAAATGCTAGGATTTGCTGACTTTAAACTATTAGCAATTGGATGAATTTTATTTGATGTTAATTTTACTCTTGATTTTGATTTCTGTATTGATTGAGCCTGAAGAGCCCCAATGCTAATTAGCAGAAATAATAGTAAGATAATTTTTTTCATGGTTTTGATTTTGCTGGTAAATTTATAATGGCAAGTATAAGGATTGAGCTCTATAGAAATAATTTGGACGAATAATTTTTTCCACAATTTTTAGTTTGTAACACCATTTAATTTTTCCTGAGTAAAGTAGAGTGGTGGTTAATAAAGAGTTTTAAATATAAAACCCCGATTATCGAAAACAATCGGGGTTTTATGCTTGGTTTATTAACAGATAATTACTCTTTCACAAATTTGGAAATCGCTTGTGATTGGCCATTTAATAAAGAAATTACATAAACAGCATTTGATAAACCTTGAGTAGGAATTGAAACTTTGTTTACACCTGAATTTACAGCTATCGAACTTGTATAAACTTCTCTCCCTAAAATATCCTTTACAGAAACAATAAGTAAAGAAGCGCTTTTAGCATTTACAGTAAAGTTCAAAACATCTTTAACTGGAACAGGATAAAGGTTAGATATCGAAAAGTCATTTTTATGATTTTCATTGATTCCTACACCCGAACATCCTGGTGCACCTGGTCCTAGAAGGTTTACCAAAATAGAGGTGCCAGAATAAGTGCATGCAGTGTCTAAAATAAATCCTGTAACACTTCCTAATCCAAAAGTGCCAGAATTGTCAATTGCATTGCCGTAAACTATAGTTGTGAAATAATATTGTCCAGCAGGAAAGTTGACAGAATCATTGTTTACGAAAACGATTTGTGCTGCAGTAGGGATGTTCCCTGAACCAATTAAAACGCCTCCACTGTTTAATGGATCAGTATTACCAGTAATGTCACTGTTGGAAATTAAAATACTAAATCCATGTAACGATCCGTCATTAGGAGCTACAGCTCCACTAGATGAAGCAGTAACAGTATCACCAAAACAAAGATCAATTGCATTTAAAGAAGTTATTCCTGCAGATATCAATGGAGAACCACATGGTACTGCTTGCAATTTTTCAGAATATTTCCAAGCACCACCAACTGTTCCCAAATTGATAAATTGCCCACTATATCCTACCGAATCATTCGGGAAATCAATGGAAGTATGTGAAGTTGCAGGTCCCATATATATCCAATTTGCGCCAAAGTCAACACTGAAAGAAGTACCAGCACCAATTGCATTAGATCCACAACTCACTAAAATTGGCGAATTACGGACAGCAGAAAAGTCAGTAAAAATAGGACCATTAGGTGTTAACGGATTCCAAGTTAAACCACCATCGCTTGTTGATTTTAATATTATAGTTAGAGAGTCAACTTGTTCAACAATGCCATGAATGGAATCACAAAAAGTAACATTGGCGATATCATTACGACCGGTTGTTCCGGTGTATGCAGGTAAGCCTGTTGCACTTTTTGTCCAGTTAAAACCTTTGTCATCCGAACGGTATACATCGCCATAAGTTGTTCCAAACCAAATGCGACCATCAGCAGCACCATAAAGATTTGTAATTCCAAATTCTGCTGGATCAGCTAAAGCTGGAATATTTGTAGCGGGAACTCTAATCCATGTAGCACCTGAATCGCTAGTAGTATAAATTTCATATTTAGTAGTTCCACTTCCATCAGGATCGCCAACTACAACACCATTTTGAGCATCCCAGAAATAAACTAAATCAGGAAATGAAGTAGATAAAGTGAACATATTTAATCCAACTTTTGCCCAATTAGTACCACCATTAACGGTTTTAAAAACACCACCACCTGCTCCTGCTGAGTTATACATTGCAGAATAACAAACACTAGAATCAAGAGGAAACATATTTGAAACACGATGATTTATTGGAGTGCCAGTCATTAATGCGTACGACCAATTTAGTCCGCCATTAGTTGTTCTAACAAAATTACGAGTAGCTACTGCTGGTGTCGTTGTTGCATTGTATGCATTCCCCCAAACTGTATTCGCATCCACTGCTCTGATATTATTAATGTAACCAGTAAAAGGTAGAGGAACAGTTTGGTTTGTCCATTGCGCTTGAGTAGCAATGGTACTCAATGCAATAATAATTGTAAGTAAAATTTTCTTCATGATATGGTTTGATGAATTTGGTTTTGTAGGATTCAAATGTATAGATTTTTTATTCAGGTAAGCAGATGCATTTTGTTTTTTTTACAAAATAATTTTGCCTAATAAATGTTTTGAAAATATCA
>JAYVRC010000034.1:0-3077 GCA_043776615.1 Sphingobacteriia bacterium | reverse complement strand
ACTTACTCTCCTTTTCTATATTTTTTTTACTTATTTCAACAATTTTTTGAGCTGCTATCTGTTCGGAAATATCTTCAATAGCAAGAAGAATTAAATGTTCCGCAGTTTTTTCATTTTTAATCTGCTTCGCATTCATCAGTAGATATCGTTCTCCAAGTATTGGAAATTTCATACTAATTTCCAAGTCAACAATTGTTTCATTTTTGGGAAGAATATTTTCAAGTAGAGAGCGCATCACGCTATCATCCCATTGTTGATTTTGTATTTCATAAAATAATTTGTCTTCTGTTTCTTCTTCGGTAGTATTAAATTTTTTGTAGAAGGAAGAATTGGCAGTTTTTATGCGGAGTGATTTATCAAGTACTACCAGTGGTTCGCGGATAGTGCTAATAATGGCTTCAGAATAAAGACGGGCAGCATTAAGTTGTTCCTGCTTATCCATCAATTCCTGATTCAAAATGGTAAGTTCTTCGTTGGCACTTTGTAGTTCATCATTGGTGGCTTCCATATCTTCGGTAACACTATTCATGTCCTTACGGATATTCACTAATTCTTTTTCTAATTGCTCATTTTTAAATAGGGTCTCAGCTATTTTTCGAGAATTGGTGAATTTAGCACTATCTATATATACTGGTACAGCAGTTTTAGTGAACAAAATTAAATAATGAAGATCTACGGTATCATCAAGTGGAACAATTTCGATATTGACTAAATATTGTGTTCCATTAAATTTTATAGGTATGTTTTCTTTTAATACAGTTGCCTCTCTAGTTTTTGCTTTGTGTAACGCGTTACGCAGTTCAAATGCCAATCCTTCACAGGCCATTTTAATTAAATTGAAAGTGGGTTTTCCTAGTGGTGCAACCAAAAATGGAGTGATTGTGCCATGAATATGAACAATATCCATTTGTTCGTTCACTACAACACTTGCTGGAGTGTATTTTGAGAGAAGCGTTGCCTCTGCACTTTTTCTGAAATCGGTTTGAGTTGGTTCTTTTTTGTTTAGCTTTTGTGATTTAATTACCAGCGCTTCTTCTTCTTGTTTGGAAGCTATGGGCATATAACGACCGGGTAGTTGCTTACGAGAATAAATTTTTTCGATATTATCAGCTGAAGAAAATAGTTCTGATACATTACTGGTACTTTCTGATTTTCCAAGTAATAAAAATCCATTTTCTTTAAGCGCATAATGAAAAGTGGTTAGTACCTTTTTTTGAAGAAAACTATTCATGTAAATAAGCACATTGCGGCAACTTATTAAGTCCATTTTAGTAAACGGAGGGTCTTCTAAAAAATTATGAGTAGTAAATATACACATGTCTCGAATGTGCTTACTTACTTCGTAAATAACCTTTTTTTTAATGAAATAAGTATTTATTCGCTCTTGAGAAAGCTTCTCAACCACGGATCTGTCATAAATTCCTGATCTTGCTTTTTTGATTGCCTTTTCAGAAATATCAGAAGCAAATAGTTGAATTTTTATTGCCTCATTTTTGGATAAGACGAGGTATTCGTGCAAACTAATGGCAATTGAATAGGCTTCTTCGCCTGTGGAGCAGCCTGCAACCCAGATACGAACTGGTTCATCTTTCGATTTATTTTTAAACAATGAAGGAAATACGGTAGTACTTAAAAACTGAAAAGTTTTCTGGTCGTGGAAAAAAGAAGTAACGGGTATAAGAATATCCTGAAAGAGTTCATCCTGCTCGGCTTTTTCCGATCGTAAAAGTTTTAAATAATCAGTAAGGTTTTTCTTTTTTGTAATGGTAATTCTTCGGGCAATCCGCCTATAAATAGTAGGTTGTTTGTAATAGGTAAAATCGACACCACTACGCTGACGAAGTAGCGAAAGAATTTGTTTAAAAACAGCTTCATCGCTTTTGGGCAATACTTCTTCATCTTTAAAAAAATGCGTGTTTTGGAAAGTGTTGTTGATAAGCAAAAGCTGCTCTGGAATTTTTTCGGGTGGCAAAATAAAATCAACAACTCCAGAATTAATTGCACTTTGGGGCATACCATCATAGGTTAAAGATTCCGCATCTTGGGCAATGCAGATACCTCCTTGTTCTTTAATAGCTTTAAGTCCAAGGGTGCCATCGGTTCCAGTGCCAGATAAAACAACACCTACTGCAAACTCTCTATGAACTTCTGCAAGGGAAGTAAAAAAAACATCAATGGAAAGATTAATTTTTTTTGCAGGTTTGGTAATTTTGAGAACTCCATCAACCGATGTAAACATTTTATTTGGAGGGATAACATAGATATGGTCTGGTGCAAGATGGATTTGATTAGTAATTTCTAGAACTGGAATTTTTGTTATTCGTTGTAAAATTTCTGTGAGTATGCTTCCATGAGCAGGATCTAGATGCTGTACCAATACATACGCCATTCCTGAATTTTCAGGTATTGCTTGGAGTAAACTTTTAAACGCATCAAGCCCGCCTGCACTAGCTCCAATACCAACTATGGGAAAATTCTGTATGGTGGCAGGTGGATGTAATTTTGTCTTATTTTTTCTCATGGTTCAAATCTGTAAACACAATTCAACCCACATATTCTACAAAAACCTTATTAAAGCAACACATAAAGTGAGGAGCAAGATAGATGGTTTCAATATATAGATTTCAACAAAGTTAAAATTAAGCTAAATAGGAAGATTTAGCAAAAAAGCGTTGTCTACTGATAAAGTAGAATGTTTGATGATATTATAGAACTATATAATATCATTACTGTCCGAGATAAATAAAGAAGGGAAAAAAGTGAGCCATATTTTTTAGGATATGGCCCAAACATATAGGTTTAGTTTACCACAACTTAACTATATGAACAATAGTACAAATTCTTTGGGTAATTCTGTTTTCAACCTGGGAACATCTGGTATCTATGTTGTTTGCCACTGCTTTCAACACCACTTCGCTTAGAGATGTAACCAATGGATTCCTTTGTTTGGAAGGAAAACTACAGCATTTAAACCTAAAGAGACCACCCAAGAAGAGCACCATTAGTGATGCTAACAAACGCAGAAGCTATCAAGGTCTTTGAAAAAATATAGTCCGATTGATCAAAATTTTTTGCTA
>JAYVRC010000033.1:0-3077 GCA_043776615.1 Sphingobacteriia bacterium | reverse complement strand
CCGTTTTCAGAAATTTCTTTATGGACAATATTAATTGTGATGGTGCATCTAAAGCAGTTTTTATTAGGGGAATACCCGAAATGCCAATTAAAAATATTCAATTAAATAAATTATCAATTAAAGCTGATAAAGGAATCGATATTCAGGAAGCTCAAGATGTATTAATTAAAAATAGCACCATTATTTCTAAAGAAGTGAATCCTATTGCTTATATATTAAATAGTAAAAATATTCAATTGGAGAACCTCAATTACTCAAACAATGCTTCACTTTTTCTTTTATTGCAAGGACCAAGATCAGGAAAAATAGTGCTGAGTGGTATTTCTACAAAGCAATCAAATAGATTTTTTATAGCTGATTTTGGTGCTTCAGAAAATATGGTTGAACAAATAAAAAATAGATAGTTGTATGAAGAAGTTGATTTTTCTATTATTAATTGGCACTAATGCTGTTTTGAATGCTCAATTGAATAACGCAGAACAATTGATTACTACTGCAATGAAAATATGGCCAGACTCTTTCGGTGCTAAAATGGGTGGAAGAGCCAGATGGAGTTATGATCAGGGTGTAATTTTAAAAGGAGTGGAAGGGGCTTGGAAATTAACTGGTAATGGTGCCTATTTTAACTATATCCAGCATAGTATGGATTTTTATGTAAAAGAAGATGGTTCAATTTATGATTATAAGCCAGATGAATTTAATATCGATCACATTAATAATGGAAAATTATTATTGCTTTTATATAGGGTTACAGGTAAAGAAAAATACAAGAAAGCAGTTGATCTTTTATGGTCTCAATTAAAATTTCATCCACGAACATCTGAGGGTGGGTTCTGGCACAAGAAAATCTATCCTTCACAAATGTGGCTAGATGGATTGTATATGGGGGAGCCATTCTATGCAGAATATGCTGCTACTTTTCACCAAAACGCTGCTTTTAATGATATAACTCGTCAATTTGTTTTGATGGAACAACATGCAAGAGATCAAAAAACAGGGCTACTTTATCATGCATGGGACGAATCGAAGGAACAACAGTGGGCCAATAAAAAAACAGGTCGTTCACCACATGTTTGGGGAAGAGCAATGGGTTGGTATGGAATGGCAATGGTAGATGTTTTGGATCATTTTCCTTCCAATCATCCCGGAAGAGATTCTATCATCCAAATATTGAATAGGTACGCAAAAACTGTTACTAATTATCAAGATAAAGCAAGTGGACTTTGGCTGGATATTTTAGATAAGCCCAACGAATCAAAAAATTATTTTGAAGCGTCTGCTTCAGCCATGTTTGTTTATGCATTATTAAAAGGAGTAAGAAAAGGTTACTTGCCCAAATCAATGATATCAGTTGCTAAAAAAGGATATGATGGGATTATAAAAAAGTTTATTAAAGTTGAAAGTGGTCAAATGAATTTATATGGAACAGTAAGCGTTTCTGGATTAGGTGGTAAGCCTTACCGCGACGGTAGTTTCAACTATTATATGAGTGAACCTGTTGTGGTAAATGATCCCAAAGGAATGGGTGCATTTATTCAATGTAGTGTAGAAATGGAGTTGGCGTCTATTAATCA
This sequence comes from Sphingobacteriia bacterium, assembly GCA_043776615.1. GTDB lineage: Bacteria > Bacteroidota > Bacteroidia > Chitinophagales > Chitinophagaceae > Sediminibacterium. The sequence goes on along the minus strand of JAYVRC010000033.1, from coordinate 1,503 downwards.
AAAAGCAATTGGCAAAGAAGTTTTTGTAGATCGTTTTTATAATAACGAATGGAAAAAAGATGTAACAGGTAAATTAGTTCGATGGCATTATAATTGGGAAGAAGTTAATAATAGCGGATTTTCTTTTTTCGGTGCGCTATTTGAACAACAAGGTGCAGTTTTGAAATCCTTAGACTCTGCACCTAACAAAAATATACTTCCAAAGTCAGGCGTTTACATTATTGTAGATCCCGATCATATAAAAGACAATCCTACTCCAAATTATATGAATGAAAAGGATGCTATTGAAATTGCAAATTGGGTAAAAAACGGAGGAACTTTATTATTAATGGCTAACGATAGCAATAACTGTGATCTTTTACATTTTAATATTTTGGCTAATAAGTTTGGTATTCAGCTTACCAATAAAAGCATCAATATGGTAAAAGGAGTTGAATTTGAAACTGGAGTTGCTTATATCAATAAAGGCAACGAAGTGTTTAAAAGCGGTCCCAAAGCACATATCAAAGAGATTTGTACTATCGAAATTAAATCTCCTGCTAAAATATTGGTTCAAAAAGAAGATGATATAATTATGGCAACAGCAAAATATGGCAAAGGAAAGGTTTTTGCAATTGGAGATCCTTGGTTGTATAATGAATATGTAGATGGTAGAAAATTACCAGCTGAATGGCAAAACTTTATAGCTGCAAAAGAACTTGTACAATGGTTGTTATCCAATTCAAATAAATAACAATTGATTAAAAACTTGATCATATTAAATGTTGGTGTTTTTTTATGCTGTATGTTAAAAGCGCAGCAAAGAATTACCGTTTCCCTAAATGGCAAAGAAGATTTTCATTCTATACAAACTGCTATTAATAGTATACCATTAAACAATTCAAAGACCGTAATCATCTCAATTAAAAATGGGGTATATACTGAAAAGCTATCAATCAAAAATAGTTTTATTCAATTTATTGGTGAAAGCAGAGAGGGCGTAATTATTACTCAATCTATTGCAAGAGATGAATGGAGGTGTAATAATTATACAGATTGGGGAGTAGCAACTGTGAATATAGATTCTAGTTCGAATATTACTTTTAAAAATCTTACTATAAGAAATAATTACGGGATTGAGAATAGTGCAGAAAAAACGATAGTTTGTAAATTAGATTCAACAGGTATTAAATTAGTGAAGCAGAGTGGTCATCAAATGGCATTCAGAAGTTTTAGTGCAACAAAGCTGGCATTCATCAAATGTACATTTTCTGCATTCGGTGGAGATACCATGAGTCCTTGGAATACTGATAATGGAATGTTCTATTATAAAGATTGCATCATGGAGGGAGGCGTAGATTTTTATTGTCCTCGCGGTTGGGCTTATGCAGAAAACTGTTTATTCAACAGTAAAAGCGGCACTGCTGCAATATGGCATGATGGTTCTCAACATAAAGATTCGAAAACCGTTTTAGTAAATTGTTCCTTTAAAGGGTTTGATGGATTTAAATTGGGTCGCTACCA